>JAISCP010000072.1 GCA_031265495.1 Heliobacteriaceae bacterium
TAAGCGTTCGCACCCTCTCCCGCAGGGAGAGGGTCAGGCATAGCGTGGCACCCAAAACACCGGGTTCTACCCAAAATTTATTCAACCGTTCAACTATTCAACTAGCCATCCATCAATCCTTTTAGCCCTCCAGCCTTCTATACCCCACCCCGAAATCTGCGGCAAATGCGTTCGCTTCGCTCGCGCCTGCTGCCGCAGAGATTTCGACCCTCCCTCAAGGGGAGGGTAGCTCAGCCTTTCAATCCTATTTACTAACCACTATTTCCTAATCTACTGCAAATGCTTTTCAATATTAGAGATAATTGTAGACTTAGGCATTAACCCCACAAGCCTCTCAAGCGCCTTGCCGCCCTTGAAAACAAGCAGGCTCGGAAGACCGCTGATAGAATAGTCTTTAGCTGTTTGAAGGTTCTCGTCCGTATTGATTTTGACAAATTTGACCCTGCCGCTGAATTCATCGGCAATTTCATCCAAAACCGGTCCGAGCTTTCTGCAAGGCCCGCACCACGGTGCCCAAAAATCCACCACTACCGGCTGCTCCGAAGTTAATACTTCCTGTTTAAAGTTGGTATCATTGATATCTGCTGCGTTTGACATTTTTTTCTCCTTTAGTAATCCTGTTTACAATTTTTATTATACCATATAAAATATTTTTATGCTATTATCTTAAAAGAACACAGCAGGGTAAGATAATGACCGGAAAAAAAACAATAGAAATTGTTATTGACATAGAAACAACAGGACTTGATTATACAAAAGAAAAAATTGTAGAGTTTGCCGCAATACGCCTTGAAAACGGGAAAATTAAGGATTCTTACCAGACTCTGATTAACCCTTGCCAGCATATTAGAAAATCCAGTATTGCAATTCACGGGATTACGGCGGACATGGTGGCGGACGCGCCTAAAGAACAAGATGTTATGGATAAAATCCTTGAGTTCATGGGTGATTATCCTATTGTTGCGCACAATGTTATCTTTGACTATTCCTTCCTGAATGAAGCAAGTATAAGGTTTTGCGGTAAAGAATTGAAAAATACCCGCATAGATTCCCAGCAAATGTTTAAGGAAATTTACCCGGATCTGGAATCGCACGGACTGGGCGCATTAACAAAAAAGTTCAACGTGGAACTGGTTAACCACCACCGCGCAATGGACGACGCTACGGGGCTTGCGCTTTCTTATCCCGAGCTGAAAAAATTGTACCTGCAAAAATACGATTGGGAAGTAAAACAGCTTGATAATATAGAGTATTTATTTGAAAGATTTTTGAGAATTCAACAAACAGTGAGTATTCTCCAATCCGAAATGCAGGATTTAAAATCCGTATTCAAGCTGTACTTTGAGCAGGGAGGAGTTCCTATTACCTCTCCGTCAGGGGAAACTCTGGTTTACAATTCAAAACAAACCTTCGGTTACGATTTAGCGCAAATCAAAGACGTTCTGGAAGAAGTCGGCGCTTTTGATAAAGCCATACGGGTTAACAGCGGTTTTATCGACAGACTTGTAGGCGGGTACAGGCTTGATGAAGCAAAAAGAAGTATTATCAAAGACGCCCGGCAGGAGTTCACGGAAGTAAGAAATATTCAGGTAATTAGAAACAGGGAATAAGAAATGGTAAACGGATTTTTAAATTTTTTCAAAGAACCGCAGAAAGCGGCAAGGATTACGAATGAAGCGGAGGTTAAACAAACATATTCCCGCTTTAGATTGAGAATTTTTTACTCCTGTTTCGTCGGTTATGCAGTGTTTTATCTTTGTAAAAAAAATATTGCGGCGGCATTGCCCGTAATGAGCGCCGAACTTGGTTATTCAAACCTTGAACTCGGAATTATAGGCAGTTCGCTGTATTTGACTTATGCGTTCGGAAAGTTTATTAACGGAGTAGTTGCTGACCGTTCGGATGTAAGAAAGTTTCTGCCGACAGGGTTAATCTTATCGGCAATTGCAAATATTTGTTTTGCTCTCAGCTATTTTGTTTTTACACCGGGCAAATTCACCTTCTTTGGTCTGCCTTCCGCAACTTTGCTTTTGTGGGCATTTGCATTCCTGTGGGGCGCTAACGGGTGGTTCCAGTCAATGGGGTTTCCGCCTGTTGCAAAAAGTTTGACATACTGGTTTTCAAACTCGGAGCGCGCAACCAAATGGGCATTGTGGTCAACGTCACACCAAACCGGAACTTTTCTTGCGGTTATTTTGTCGGGGTTTGTTATTGCGAAATTCGGCTGGCAGGCAGCGTTTTTATTTCCTGCCGTAACAGCAATTTTTGTTGCATTATGGCTGCTTAACAGGCTGCGGGACAAGCCGTCAAGTATAGGTCTGCCTGATGTTGAGGATTATTACGAGCCTGAAAAGTCCGCTGCCGCGCCGCCTGAGGAAGATAATACAAATTACATTGAAATCTTAAAGAAGCATATTTTGACAAATAAAGCGCTCTGGGCGCTTGCAATCGCTTACATTTTTGTTTATATAATCCGGTTTGGCACGGAAGACTGGATTATCAAATACCTTGTGGAAGAAAAAGGCAATCCTCTGGAACTTGCGTCTATGAAGCTCAGCTGCCTGCCTTTGTTCGGGTTTTTCGGAACAATCTGCGCAGGGTTTGTATCGGATAAGGTATTCAAAGGCATGCGCGCGCCCATTAATATTATTTTTCTAAGCGGCGTTGTCTTATGTCTTTTAGGATTATTCTTAAACGGAACAAACGCCAACTTCATAGATACGGCGTTTTTCACAGTAACAGGGCATCAGTTAGTTGACGTGATAAAAATAAACGGTTCAAGCTTAATTGACTTTTTGTTAATCGGTTTTACGGGATTTTTCACATACGGACCGCAGATGTTAATCGGCGGGGTTTGCGCGGTGGAATCGAGTTCCAAAAAGGTTGCGTCAGCGGCAACGGGTTTTACCGGAACATTCGGCTATATCGGAGCAATATTCTCCGGTGTGGGAACCGGATTAGTCATTGACAAATTCGGCTGGAACGGCGCAATAGCATTCTGGGGCGTTTCCGCACTGCTCTGCGCGGGAATTTGTATCGGACTTATGGTCAACGAACGGCGCTGCAAAAATTAAACGTCAAATGTTTCAGAGTCTTTGCCGCTGCAATAAAAATAAGCTATTATTGCACCCAGCGGAGTGACGAGTGAAGGCAGTGTCCATAACATTTGCTTTTCTTTAATTCTACTGATAAATTTTTTGTCTTTTTCCGGGTCAAGATTGTACTTGTTAGCTATTGTCTTGTTAGACCTTAAAGCATAATATGCCGTGCTGAACACACTGCCGAATATAGCCCAGCCGGCAGCTTTTTTGCATGCTGATTTCATTATTTCCTGTTTATCTTTAACATCTTCCGCGTCACCCTTAAAAGAAACCGTATCAACACCGGATTTATTTATTATACCGGATTTATTCACAGCCTTGATATCCGCTGCCGCATTTAATGGCATTATACCCTGACTTTGCCCAATACTGTTAACCTGCATAAATATACCTTTCAATTTTAACTACTACATATAATTAAAACCGGAAAGGCAAAAAAAATTGACAGTAGCGGCTCCTTCCTATCCTATCTCATAAGGCATTATCCGTCACTTTGCAACTGTTTTAAAGTTTTTTTTACAATTCGTTACAAACTATTCACAGCCGATACGGATAATCATCCTTGAACTCCCAATTGTCATATAACAAAAGCGTAGAGCACGAGTATCCTCCTAAGTTGTCTCTACAATCTATAAGCGCATCTTCTCTTGTATTTAAGATGTTAGAGATTATGCCTAATGTTATCAAAACCTCTGCAAGAGTAAATCCCGTTTGATTTCTTAATCTTTTTGTCTTCATTAGTTATCTTTCTGCATTATATACTCATCATTAAGATAATTATATAACGTGGATTAATCCTTGTCAATTATTTATAATTACGCTATGAATAACCCGTCAGAGATGCTTGGAATGAAGGTGCGGCTTGAACGCACCAAACGTAAATGGTCTCAGGAAGAACTTGCCGAACGCGCTGATTTAAGCCGCGCATACTTAGGTACTGTTGAACGCGGAGAAAGCTCCCCTACGCTCGACACTATTGTAAAACTCGCCGGAGCATTTAATATTGAGCTGCCCAAAATGCTGGAATTTGACTTTTGAATTAAGGTATTTATATACATACCTAGTCGATATAATCCAAGACAAGTTCAGACATGGCTAACTAAGTATATAAGTCCCTAAATTAACTATATCTTTAACATTATTTTGCGGAATAGTACCTTCACGCAGAGAGTCGCTATGTTAATAAAAAGTTTCAGAATTTCAGCAGCTCGGACAGTTCGGTTCGGAAGGCTTTTGAGAGTCTTTTTACGGTTGAAATGGTCGTGTCTGTAGTGCCGCGTTCAATTGCGCCAAGATAACTTGCGGAAATTCCGGCTTTGAAAGCAAGTTCCTCCTGTGTCCACTCACGGTCTTTTCTGCATTCAGCAATCTTTTTACCGAATTTTCTGCACAAAACTTTATCGTATTTAAAACTCTTTTTTCCCATTAATCAATATTGCGGTATAAGTTTTAATATTTCAAACTATGGTATAGTTTTTATACCCTTAAAATTCAAGTATATATTGAAGTATTGACATATAAAAATTTAAATGATAGTATAGTTACAAAAGGAGGTATGATTATGAGTAAAATATTTGCAAGAGGTTATAATATAGAACGGATTTTGGCGTTCACATTAGCAGAGGTGCTGATAACACTCGGTATAATCGGCGTGGTTGCATCGCTGACCATGCCAACACTTATACAAAACTATCAGGAAAAAGCAACCGTTGTTAAACTAAAAAAGATTTATTCAATGTTATCGCAGGCATACCAGGCGGCTTCAATGGAAAACGGAGACCCGACAAATTGGGGATTAAAAGATACACCGGACACCACATCCGAAGGATCAAGAAACCTCTATAATATCTTAATACAACCATATTTTAACGTCATAAAATATTGCGATGTTCAACCGGGCTGTTTTTACAGCCAATATTCAAAAACATTGCAGGGAGACGAATTTAAAGAAAATTTTGATACTAACAGGCGGATAAAATTTGTATTAAATGACGGGATAATAATGATGGTATCTTCATATAGTTCTAAATGTTCGTACGATGATGGCTATCATGTTCTGGATCCTTTTTGCGGGAATGTCATGTTGGATATAAACGGTAAAAAAAGTCCCAACACATTCGGCATAGATATATTTCAATTTCTTATAACGAAAGACAGCCTTTTGCCTGACGGTATTAACAAGACAATGTCAAATGTTCCGACAACAAACGGCAGATTTGTTTCCGGCTGGACTACGGGCTGGGTAATCCAAAACGAAAACTTGGACTATCTGCACTGCAGCGGCCTTGATTGGAGTACAAAAACTAAGTGTAAGTGATTAAGAGGTATAGCTAAATTAGTTGAAAGGTTGAAGGATTGAATAAATCATGTAACTAATTTCGTCATTGCGAGGAGGGCGTTAGCCTGACGAAGCAATCCAGTCAAAAACGTTGAATTTAATGGATTGCTTCGTCGCTTGCTGTGCAAGCTTCTCGCAATGACGTTATCTATAAAACCCTCATCCGGCACTTCGCGCCACCTTCTCCCAGAAGGGCAGGCTGCACCCATAACACTGGGTTCTACCCGAGATTTATTAAATCGTTTAACCCTTCAACTATTCAACCTTTTAACTAATTTAGCTATACCTCCAGCCCTCTATACCTCTTACTAACTATTTACTAAGCACTATTTACTAATAATCATGTTACAAAAATAGTTAATAACAGGTAATTACTTGTTAATAACGGTTAGAAATTAGTCATAACATTTTTTGATTTTACTTTTTAATACTGAAAATACCTGTCAAAATCCACATCATCAAAGCTGCAAAGCAATTGGAAAATTTCGTCATCCTCATCCATCCGCTGAAAACTATACTCGTCAAACTTCCAATACTTAGGGCTAATCCCTTTCACACGCACAATATCGGCATTTTTCAAAACCGAAAGCTTTTTCTTAACCTCCTCAACAGGTAAATCAACAAGCTTTGCGAGTTCAACAGCAGTAATCCCTTCGGCTTTTTCATGCTTTTCAGGAGTCATGAACATAAGTTCCAGACCTATTTTTTTCAGGTTAATATCTTCATACATGTCAATATTCTAATGCTAACGGCAGCTTTTTTAATCATATTTTTAGACTATTCAATAAAACCCTTATTTAGAGACTAGTGGTTAGAGACTAGGGCGTATTGACATTAATTATAAAAACATCACGCTGATAATCCAAGACAAGTTCAGCATGACGCGGAGGTTATGGCTGGTTTTTAACAATCCTATTTACTAAGCACTATTTACTATTCACTAATAATCAATAAAACCCTCATCGCCGCCTTTATCCGTGTTTAAACATTACGCCCTTTATTCCTCGGGGATATTCCCAGCCAATATACGGACAGGCAATCTTGCAGGCTCCGCACTCAAGACAGTTTTCAAAATTAACCGTTACGGGCTCGCCGCAGCTGTAAACCTGCGCCGGACATATAATCGTACAGATTTTTGCTTTACAGGTTTTACATTTTTCTAAATCGGGTTTGAGGTGTGAATTTGCGTCAGGGGTATATTTTAGGGTGTACAGCTTTTTATCCATGCTCATTTCATTATACTCCAAATTAATTTTACCATACCGGCAACATCTTTAGAAAGCTTTGAAATCTTTCTGTCCGTAAAAATACTTTTTATGAATGCGTGGTATTTGTCACGTTTCGGAATTCCGTCAACTCCGGTAAACATTTTGAAAAACGCATTTATTTTCTGCGGGTAATACCCCAAAAACTCTCCGGCATGTTTATGAATTACCTCCATAACATCGCGGTAAGTGTACAAGTCTTTTATAACAAAAGTTTCCCGCAGCGACTTCTCGTAACGGGAAAGGAACTTTGCGCTGAAATCACCTGCGTTCAAAGCCTCAACCGCTGTTTCGCCTGCTGTTTTTCCGCTAATCATTGCCAGATTTGTACCTTCCCAGTGAACATTATCCACGAGCATTCCCGCGTCTCCGGCAATCATAACCCCGTCAGCATAAAGTTTCGGCATCTTTTTATAGCCGCATTCGGGGATTAGGTGCGCGGAATACTCAAGCAGTTCCCCGTCCTTAATCAACGGAGCAACAGCAGGATGATTTTTCAATTCGTCCAGTACATCATAAGGCTTAACCTGCCTTGATATAAGTTCATTTAAGGCAATTCCCAGCCCTATACTAACAGAGTTTTTGTTTGTATACAAAAATCCAAGCCCGACTATTCCCAGCATCGGACCGCCGAAAATCTGGTAAATACAGCCCTCATCAGCTTTAACCCCGAAACGCTCATTAATCTTTTCTCTGTCCAGTTTAATGACTTCCTTAATACTCAACGCAACATCTTTCGGTTCAATTTTTCCCCGAAGCCCTGCCTGCTCCGCAAGAAGTGAATTAACCCCGTCCGCAAGAATTACTATATCGGCGTAATAGTCTTCCAGTTCCGTCCTGACTCCCGAAATATTTTTTTTCCCCCCTCTTTCTTCAATAATTAATTCGCGCACAACCGTTTCTTCGACAATAATAACACCCTCTTTTCGGGCTTCCTGCGCCATCCAGCGGTCAAATTTACCCCGTTCGGTAATGTAAGTTTCCGTTTCAGAGCTATGAGCGGAACCGTAGGATATTACGGTAAAGTCTTCTTTTCCCAGTAACGCAAAATTATGTTTAACACTCCTGCGCTCAAGCGGAGCTTTTTCCTCAAAATCAGGAAAAATTTCTCTGACGGCTTTTGCGTAAACCGCTCCGCCAAAAACATTTTTAGAACCCGAAAACTTTCCGCGCTCAATCAGAATAACTTTCCTGCCCGCGCGCGCAGCCGTAACAGCAGCGGCAATCCCCGCAGGCCCGCCTCCCGCAACAATTATATCTGTTTTTGTTTCAACCATTCAACTATTCAGCCTTTCAACCCAATTATACACCACATCGTATTTATTGTAAAATAAGACACATGATTATCACGGCAGGCAATCTTAAAGGACAAAAAGTCATTGCGCCGGACGAAAGCCGTCCGACACTTTCCAAAGTACGCATGGGAGTATTTAATACATTACAGTCATTAACGGATTTTAACGGCAAAACTTTTCTGGACATGTATGCAGGTTCGGGAATTATGGGGCTTGAAGCGCTTTCGCGCGGATTTTCCAAAGCTGTCTTCATTGAAGATAATCCCCAAGTTATAAAAGTACTAAAAACAAACCTTTCAACCTTTCAACCTTTAAGCCCTTCAACCCTCTTAACCGGTGACAGCTTAAAAACCGCCCCCAAGCTGGGTGAATTTGACGTAATATACATTGACCCGCCGTATTTTTCGGGGATTTATGAACAGAGTCTTCAAGCGGTCAAAAGCATTGCCGGAAATATTGTAATTCTTGAGCATGTTAATGAAGTCAATTACGCAGGTTATAAATTAATAAAGCGGAAAAAATACGGGAATAAATTAATTACATTTTTAACAAAATAAAAAGGGCGTTGGTAATTTCTCATTGATTTGTCATTGCTGTACATGTCAAGCAATTAGTTACATGATTAAGCAATTAGCAGGGTGGAGAAATTACTCTCCCCTTGAGACTCTGCCGAACGAAACGATTGCGGATTCCGTCGGACGTGAAACGCCCATAGTGAGGAAAACCACGCTTTTCCGAACGGCCGGTAATCCAAGACAAAGTATCGTTTCGTGGGAGGTAGGTCGAAATTTGCCAAAGCAAATTTCGGGGTAGGTATGTAGGGCCGGAGGTATAAAGGTATGGCTAAATTAGTAAACAGGAAAGAGGGAACAGCAAAGAATTGTCACAGCCCACCATAACCTCCCTGTCATCCTGAACTTGTTTCCACAACTGTCCCGTTAAAATATTCAAGTGGATAAAGCAAAATTTTTATGGGCAATGCCTCCCTGTCATGCTGAAATCTATCATATCAGCGTCATTCCGGGCTTGACCCGGAATCTATCCATTTCAATTAAACTGATAGACCCTGAATCAAGTTCAGGGTGACGTGGAGATTGTTGAATGTTTTTTACTAATAATTATGAGTTTAAAAATGAGAGATTACGGACGAAAACGCCGGAAAAACCCGAACCGGCTGCAATTCGC
>JAISCP010000095.1 GCA_031265495.1 Heliobacteriaceae bacterium
TACGGCACATTCAGGAAAAACTTTATGCAAATCCGATGAAAAATAAATATCTACACCCGCAAATTCCCTCTAAATCCCGCTAACTTAGACTTTCAAGAGCTTTACATTTGTTAATGAAATCACAAGTAAAGTTGTTTCCGACTTAGGCATGAAAAAATTACCGGGTTAAAAATCTTTGCAACTTGTACAAAAGTATCAAACCATCCGTAATGTATCACTTTGCATGTCCGTTAGCAACAGAACTACCCGTAATATTTACTTTCTTTTTTAGAAAAAATAAGCGGGAGACGAGATTCGAACTCGCGACATCTTCCTTGGCAAGGAAGCATTCTACCACTGAATTACCCCCGCGTGTATTATCTATTATACATGGACAACTTTTTTTTGCAAGCAGGGGAATAATTGCCATTTATTATGTCAACTTACTACCTTTACTTATTTGACAAAATTTTAATAATATTGTATTATTTTTACCGGATAAAAAAGGAGAATCATTATGGCTCGTTTGAATGTTGCAAAACGGATTTTAAAAAGTACCCGAAATACTTTCCCGCAAGGGTTTGCCGGGAGTTTAACCGGCAGATTAAGTTCTCCGGCTGATAAATCGGGCTTCACGCTCGCAGAAGTGCTTATAACCCTTGGTGTAATAGGTATAGTTGCCGCGCTTACCATGCCGAGTCTGATGACGGATGTCAGAATGCGAAGCTGGTCAGAAATGCATGCAAATACGGCTTTTAAGGTAACTCAGGCATTAGACCAGATGAGAGCGCTTGGCAGGCTTGACGGCTCTTACAATACAACGGACGAATTTGTTGATGAACTTCAAAAATATCTTAAAATAGCAAAGCGTTGTGACGCAAATCATATAGAAGACTGCTGGCCTGCCAAACAGGTAGTATTGCCGGACGGGAAAATATTTGATATTAAAAAGGCTAAAACAGGAAAAAATCTTCAGCTCAAGGATAATACTTCGGATAATGTAGCTCTTGTTTTGGCCAATGGTGTTCCGATAATACTGACTTATAATGAGAAATCCGAGCCTATGGAAGATTTTGCAATACCGCACGCTTTTATGAAAAATCTTCCGGTAGGCCGTAACAAGACAAAAGACTTTGCGTATTCAAGCGACAGCGCCGGAGTGATTGACTTTGTAATGGATGTAAACGGAGCTAAGCCGCCAAATAAGATGGATACTACCGGCAGTGACATTCGGAGTTTCAGACTGGCAAGATTAAATAATGCTCTCAGTTATATTGACTTGGGTTATGTATCATCTGTGGACACAACAACAGGCAGTCCTGATGCAATTTGGGATACCAGATATCAAAGTGCTAATAACGGCTGGGCAGGAGCAAAAAAAGCTTGCGCCTCAACGGGAATGCGTTTGCCGACTACAAATGAAATAGAAGACCTGCTGCGTTCAATGGGCAAGGCGCCTGAACAAATTGGCGCTTATTGGTATTACTGGACAAGCGAAGAATTTGACGGACATCCTGCTCACTGTCCGGGCAGCCGGAATAATGCAAAAATCTCATTTATGGATGGTGCATTTTGCGAACCGAAAGAAAATCCCCGATATGTTATGTGTGTTAGTAATTAATCTACACTGAAAATTTCTCTGAGGTCGTCCATTGTAAGCGATTTGGTGATGTTCCGGTCAACGGAAATTACGCTGTCAACAAGGTTGCGCTTGATTGTTTTAAGCTTTTGGATTTTCTCTTCAACGGTGTTTTTGGTGATAAGCCTGTAAACAAATACTTTTTTGGTTTGTCCGATACGGTAAGCACGGTCGGTGGCCTGGTCTTCCACAGCAGGGTTCCACCACGGGTCGTAATGGATTACGTAATCCGCGCCGGTAAGGTTTAAGCCGGTTCCGCCCGCTTTCAGGCTGATTAGGAAAACCGGAACTGAAGGCGTGGAATTGAAACGCTCCACCGCTCCCTGTCTGTCTTTTGTCTTGCCTGTCAGGTATTCGTAAGAAATTCCCTCGCGCTCCAGCCATCCCTTAACAATGTCAAGCATATCCACAAATTGGCTGAAAAGAAGTACTCTGTGCCCTTCGGATATAATTTCTTCAAGCATGGATTTGAGCTTTTCAAACTTACCGCTCGACATAATATTTTTGACATTTTCTTTGTCGTAAAGTCTCGGGTGGCAGCAGATTTGGCGCAGACGCAGGAGAGCGGAGAAAATTGACATTCTGTTTTTCTCAAGCCCGTTTTGCTCAATGCTCTTGAATAATTCTTCTTTTGTGCTGTCAAGAACTTGTAAGTAAAAATCACGCTGCTCATCAGTAAGTTCGCAGTACGCAATGTTTTCGACCTTATCAGGAAGGTCTTTTGCAACATCGCGCTTCATCCGGCGCAGGATGAACGGATAAATCTGTAATTTTAAACGTTTTTCAACTGTTTTGTCCGCACGTTCCATAATCGGGTTTACATAGCGGTAATTAAACTCGGATACGCTGAACAAAAATCCCGGCATAAGAAAATCAAACACAGACCAGAGTTCTTCAAGTTTGTTCTCAATCGGAGTACCCGAAAGCGCCAGCTTGTGGTCGGCGTTAAGCTTTTTAACCGCCTGTGCCGTCTGGGACATCGCGTTTTTTATGTTCTGGGATTCGTCTAATATAACATATCTGAAATTAATTTTTTTCAACTGCTCAATGTCGCGGCGAACCAGTGCGTAGCTGGTTATTACAACATCGTAATCCGGAATTTTTTTGAAAAACTGTTTTCTTTCTGTTCCGGAAAGTTTCAGGCAGCTTAAGCCCGGAGCGAATTTTTGTATTTCGTTTTCCCAGTTGAACACAACGGTTGTCGGGCAGATTACCAGTGTAGGCGCAGGGCCGTCTTCTTCTTTGGCTTTTTCCATAACCGTAAGAGCCTGCAAAGTTTTCCCCAGACCCATATCGTCCGCCAGAATCCCGTTTAAGCCGTATTTATACATAAACCACAGCCAGCCGAAACCCCGTGTCTGGTATTCCCGGAAATGAGCGTTAATCCCGGCGGGCAAATCAGCATGTTCACCCGCAGAAAATGACGACATTTGTTCCCAGAACTTCTCAAATTTTTCACTCAAAATCAACTCAACCCCAAGATTTTTGAGTTCGTTAATCAGCCCCGCGCGGTAAGTTTTTACCGTGTATTTGTTGTCCGGTGTTCTGAAAACGTCAAATGAGTTGAACGCTTTCATCATGCCGTAAATTTCCTGAGCTGGATATTCCACAAAGCCCAAAGAACGTATCCTGTTGTATTTTTCACCGTTCTGAATTGTTTCATAAATATCGTCAAAGCTGATAATTTCTTCTCCGGCCTGACCATAAATAAATACTTCAAAACTATCCTGAGATTCTTCGCTAAAGTCAATTTTTGCGCACAGTTTAAACGGGTCTTCCATTAGTTTGAAAAAACTCATATCATCTTTTTCAACAAATTTCCAGCCTTCGCCCGCTTGTTTTATGTAGTAGTTGTAAAAATCAATGGCGTTTTCTTTTTCAAGCGCAAGGTTATTTGTCTGCATCGGAACGAATTTACACGCAAGCAGCATTTCGTAGGCCTTGTGTTCGTGTTCAATGTTGCGCTTAATCCAATAAACCAAATCTTCGCCCTGTTTTTTGATTGTTATGTAAGGCGCTTTGCCGCTGGTTTTGGAGAACGGCGCCTTAATCCCGTCATAATCAAATTCAAGAGATACTTTAAGAGACTGGTCGTAATCAATTCCCATTGTTACAATGTTCACGGGCGGACGTTCTTCAAGCATTAATCTGGAAATGTTCTCGTCAATTTTTACGTCCATGATTTTTTGTAACTCGGGTAATTCTTCATAAATAAATTTTCCGCCTTCGGAATCTTTTAAATCCGTAAAAGATGATTTTAAAAGGTTTTGCGGCAGGGACTGCATGGCGATGTTTGTGGGAAAAATCAGATTTTTGTAGCGTCCCCATTTAAGGTGGCGTGAAAAATACCGGACTTCTTCAAGCGGATAAACATCATCTTTGCCGGGCCTTTCCCATTCCAATGCAAGTAACACCGTTCCGGATTGTCCGGTACTCACATGCAAAACAAGCCGCCACTCATCATCCGTAAACTTTAATCTTTCTTTGGTTTTTTCGTCCAGCACTTCTTCGGCATGCGACAGCAGCTCAAACAACGCTGCAAATTTTGTAATCTGAATATCATACCAGCCGGCTTTTTTGTCCTGACGGGAAATTTGCAGCAGTTCCTTAAATATTGCTATCTCAACTTTCTGCACATTATTTAATTCAAAATCAGGATTTTGTTTTTGGGTTTCAATCAGCGCGCGCAGAATAGGTTCAATTTGCCGGACTACTTTCCCTGTTTCACGCGAGCGAACCAGAATTGAAAAGAAATTAGCTTTTCTTTTTGAATTAAAGTGAAAAATATAATTACCCTGCGGTATTTTTGTTAATGCTGTATTCTCGTCCGGGAAGCTCGGTTCTATGCCGTATTTTGTTTCAAGCCAGTCTTCGTAGGCATGCTCGTCTGCCGCTCTCAGCGCAACCGCTACGGCATGCTTGCACCATTCTTCTTTTAAAGGGCAGTTGCAGCGCGCTTCAACGGTATTTTTCTTGAAAATCAAATCGGTAGCATAGTATTCCTGATAATTCCCTTTAACTTTCGCTTTGTAGAAATTCTTTTCAGGATAATTGTCGAACACCATGTCTTTTGAATGGTACTCGTAGCCGCGCCGCCAATTTCCGGCACCTGCGCTGTTTTTTATAAACTTATAATTAAATGTTCCCACACTCATATATGAGTATAATCTTTCTTTTCCAAAGGGTGTAAGTGATATGGATGAAAATCCATCACCCCAACTTGATTAATATTATTGCACATATTTTTTTAAAAATCAATAGGGCAGGCATTATTTTATAACGTAATGCATCCAGCAGGCTACGGCAATGCCGAGCAAACCTCCCGCAAACACCTCCACAGGCGTATGTCCGAGAAGTTCTTTTAATTTCGGACCGATAGCCTCAACGTTGTGCTTGTAAAAATCTTCCATAATCCGGTTCAGACTTGCCGCTGTTTTTCCTGCTGCCCGCCGGAGTCCGGCTGCATCGTACATTATGATTAGGGCAAAGCCGAAGGTTACGGCAAAAAGCACGGAGTTGAACCCCTGAGCAAGTCCGGCGCCGGCTGAAAGCGCCATAACGGCAGCGGAATGCGCACTGGGCATGCCGCCTGTTGTCGTAAATATTTTAAAATTAATTTTTCTGGATTTCAGCGTAAATATTACAAATTTTATCAGCTGTGCCAAAAATGAGGCAAAGATTGCCGAGGCCAAAACTTCATAACCGGTGTTTGTAAAATATCCCATCAATATCTCCTTGTCTTCTGCAATTGTAACAAGTTTAATAAATTTTGGCAACATCATATTATCAGAAATTATTTTGTGTTATCCTTTAGAGGAAATGAGGTGCGGGATGAATTTAACAGTACAAAATTACAATCCGTTGTTTTCTGCGGTAATTAAGCCGGGAAAAGTTTCTAACGCTATGAAGAAAAAGCTGTTATCAGCAGGACTTGAGAAAATTCTGCCTGACAATTTTGTCTGTGAAGTTGACGCAAGACGAGTACATGGGAAGCAAAAAGTATTCGTCCGTTTACGCAAGGATGGTAAATTTATAGACGGGATAGGCGATATTAATTATCTTTCATCTGACAAAGTTATTGAAGTTGTTAGAAAATTAATGACGAAAACCGCCAAAACATTAAAGTAAGATTTTCAGGTAATAATGAATAGAAAATTGAGAGGTATAGCTTTTTAGTTGAAAGGTTGAATAGTTGAAGGGTTTACAAAGCGAACAGGCAATGAGCCGGCCTGTATCCCGAACGAGGGTGAAAGGTTGATTTCCTCTCCTTACAGGAGAGGAAGAATTTCTTAATGCACACAGCGTGTGAATTTAGAAATTCGGGTGAGGTGGCGCAGGGCCGAATAAATCTCAATTAGAACACATTTCCTATGGGTTCGCTATGCCTGCCCCCTCACCCCAAACAACTAAGCTCAACCTTCGGTTTCGCTAAGTGTTTGCACCCTCTCCCGAGAGGGATACCGAATAGCGTTGAAAATACTAGTCCCTAACCCCTAGTCTCTGACGGATGGTTCTATTGAAATTTTATTTAAAATCCGGGTAAATATTTCCGATTGAATATTCTGCTGTTTCAATATGGTAAAGCATTCGCTGACTAGAGCCGTAAGTTTTTCCTTTGCGCCGTCAAGTCCGTAAAGACTCACGGCAGTGAGCTTTTGCGCATCTTTATCTTTGCCGGAAGTTTTACCTGTCCGGGCAAAAGTTGAAGTTTCGTCCAGAATATCATCGGCAATTTGGAACGCTATCCCGAACTTTTGTCCGAATCCGGTTATTACCGCAAGCTGTGCCTCGTCCGCGCCGGCGATAACCGCCCCTGTACGCAGAGCCAGCTTAAACAACACGGCGGTTTTGTTTGTCTGGATAAATTCCAGAACGGCAGGAGCTTCCGGGTTTTCAGACCCCTCCGACAGAATATCCGCAATCTGTCCCGCAACAAGCCCGTAAGCTCCGGCTGCTTTACAGTATTCTTCCACAATACGCAGGGTTGTCCGCGCCGGCAGATTTGACTTTTCTATAATCAACTGCGGGGCAAAAGTCAAAAGCGCATCTCCGGCAAGAACAGCCGTTGCTTCCCCAAAAACTTTGTGATTGGTGAGTTTTCCCCGCCTGAAATCGTCATTGTCCATGCAGGGTAAATCGTCATGAATTAAACTTTGTGCATGAAGCATTTCTATTGCACAGGCTGTCGGAATTGCGTCTTCGATATTGCCGCCGAAAATCCGGCAGCTTTCCAGACACATTACCGGACGAAGCCTCTTGCCGGGCAAAAGCGCCGTGTATTTCATTGATTTAAAAATGCTTTCCGGGTACTGCACCGGTATAAATTCATCCAGTTTTTTATTTATTAATTCTATATAACTGTTCACTATTTCCTTTCTTTGAGGTTATACCTCTATATCCTTATTTAAGCTTTGCTTCAAAGTATTTCTTGCGCTTTGGCGTTTTTTACCGCTGATTTTTGCAAGCGTGCGGTTATTGGAAATTTTTTTCGCGCTTTCTTTTTTTGTTCCTTCGTATTTAATTTTTTCTTTGTACCCGCGCGCTTCTTCAACAAATTCAAGGTAGCCGGCGTAACGGCTTTCATCGATTTGTGCGAGATTAGCAAGAACCCGGCAGCCGTCTTCGCTTATGTGAAGACAATTGCTGTATTTGCAGCTGTACTGTGCGATTTCGTCAAACAAAGCTCCGACTTCCTGCGGCAGCAAAAAATCAAATTTCATATTACTGAAACCCGGAGTATCCGCTATGCGGGTTGAACCTTGTACGTCTAATTTGATTATTTCACAATGTCTTGTGGTATGCGTTCCATTCTGTGTTTTTGCGCTTACTGCGCCTATTCTGAGGTTCAGGTCCGGGTTAACCGCATTAATCAGACTTGATTTCCCCACGCCGGAATTTCCGCACAACACGCTTGTTTTTCCGTCCAGAAGCTTTTGAAATTCTTCTATTCCGGCATGGGCGGCGGCGGATGTGAATACAATTTCGAAATTAAGCGGTTTGTAGATTGAGAGAATTTTCTCTTTTAAATTTTTATCCCATTTAAGGTCACTTTTGTTGAAGCAGAGTTTCGCGGGAATCTTATAATATTTTGCCAGCGCAATGTAGCGGTTGAGCCGGTTCAGGTTTAAATCAGGCTCTTTAAGCGCGCTGACGATTATGATTTGGTCAATGTTTGCGACGCCCGGACGGGGAATAAAAGTTTTGCGCGGAATTATACTCTCAATGACGCCGTTTTCAAAATTGACAAAATCACCCGTGAAAATTTTTTCTTTTTGTTTTTTTAAAACTTCTCTGATTTTACATTCAAAAATATTTACACCGTCGTCGACATAGTAAAAATCAGAATGGATTTTAAATACCTGACCTTGCTTCATAAATGCTATTTTACAGGAAAAGTCCGTTTATTTCAACTTTACAAATTCCGGAACTTTTGTTTCAGCCGCCTGCATTTGCATAAATTGTCCGGCAAGTTCGACTTTTTCCGTGGCGTCCGCAGTTTTAGCTTTTTCGTTCATCTGTGTATAAATTTCTTTTTCAACGCGGTTGCTTTTAATGTAAACATCCATGTTTTTGCCTTTGGTGAAAGCGTTTACGTTTCCTTTGTATTGAATTTTAGGTATATTGAAAAGTGTGTAAAGCGCCGCAAAAGCGCCTATCCCGATTCCGATGACTCCGAATGTTGAAAGCAAAGACATAATGGCTTTTTTATTTTTGGAAGCATTTTTGTAATTTTTTTCAGCTATTTTATCTCCGGCTTTGCCGGCATGCTCAAATAGAAAACCGCCGTCCAGCAATTCAAGCAAAAGTCTTCCGCCAAGACAAAGTCCACCCCAAAATACAGCCTTAGTTAACTTTGACTTTTCTCCGCTCCGGGAAATCGGATTTTTCATGTCGTCATGCCCGGTTTGTTTTTGTGTGTTATTAGCGGGCTGATTTGTAAATGAGATTAAATTTGCTGCATTTACCTTCATTTTATCCTTTATACACCTTTGACCATTAAACCTTTGCCGTTAGTAGCCATACTAACCGTTGCAAAGTTGTTAACTTTTTCTTTTAAATCTACGGTTTTGTCTTGAACCTGATTATTTACTTCATCGTAAATATTTGCCTGAGTGTCTTTTTTAACGGAGAAAACGCCCATTTCTTTTTCTTTTGCAAAAGCACTTACTTTGGTGTCATAAAGTTTCGCCGGCAGTGTCAAAGCTGAAGTTAAAACTGCGGCGCCGAGACCGATAGCTGCCGCAATCCAGTAACGGCCTTTGAGTTTGCCGCTCAAAAAACTTGTGGATATGCCGCCTGCGGTGGCTCCGACAAGAAGACTTATACCGGTATTTGAAAGTATAGCAAGGTTTCTTTCCCTTTGGCGGTTAATCGGGTTTTCATAACCATTTTTGTCGCCAAACGTTAAATTGTTAATCGCTGCAATTTTCATTCATTTACTCCTTTATTCTTACACACTGTTAATAATAACTTCAAAATTATTTTTTTTGCCGGTTCCGCTGCTCTAAATTAACAAAATGTAATGATATACAAGTTTACATAAACATTCAGTAACCTGCGCGTCATCCTGAATTTGCCTTGGATTATCGGCCGTTCGCAAAAGCGTGGTTTTCCTCACTATGGGTGCTTTAGGCTCCGCCTACGTGCCCGCCGGAATCCGCAATCGTTTCGTTAGGCAGAGTCTCAAGGGGAGGGTAGTTCAGCCTTTCAACCTTTCAACTAATTTAGCTACCCCTCCATACCTCTAAATCACTTAGTTGTCTGTAAACCTGTACTTAATCAGCGCGGCTATCGCATAAAGCCCGTCTTTCCACGTAATCTTCTTGCCTTCGGAAAACTCTCTGCCGTAATATGACACCGGAAGTTCATAGAGCCGCGCTCCCCGTTTCAGGATTTTTGCCGTAATCTCAGGCTCAAAGTCAAACCTGTTTGACTTAATCTCAATTCCTTTTATAAATTCGGCGCGGAATGCTTTATAACATGTTTCCATATCGGTTAAAGTCGAACCGTAAAGGATATTCGTGAGCAGTGACAGAAACTTGTTTCCCAAAAGGTGCGTAAACATGAATGAACGCGAAGGTTTTGCGCCGGAAAGGCGTGTACCGTAGGCAGCGTCGGCTTTACCGTCCAAAATCAGCCGCACAAGCGGCTCGTAATCAGACGGGTCATATTCCAGGTCCGCGTCCTGAATTACGATAACATCTCCGTGCGCCTGTGAAAGACCGGTTCGCAGCGCAGCGCCCTTGCCCTGATTTTGCTCATGATACAAAACTTTATACGCAAGCCCGCCGTACAGCTCCCTTGTGCCGTCAGTTGAAAAATCATCAATCAAAATTATTTCTTTTTCAAGTCCGCAGAAATTCGCATTTTCGACTTTTTGCAGAATTTCTTCCAGCGTGTTAACTTCGTTATATACAGGAATTAATATTGTAATCTTATTCATTGCCGTTCCGCTGTTGTAATCTTGCTAAAAATATTGTACAATAGAAGTATATAGTTGTAAATAATCTTCAGGGATACGAAGATGAGGTATTATGATAAAGCTGAAAAGTAATGATACGGAAATTTTGAATAACGGGAAAGAAGTTTTGAAAATAGCGCTTTCTCTTATTGAAGAAAAAGAATATGCAAAAGCGAAAGAAATGTTTACAGACGCCCAGCAGGTGTTTTCCCGGTGCAATTGCACCGAATATATTTCAATTTGCCTGAGTTTTATCGGCTTAACAGACTTTTTGATTGACAGAAATAACTATAAACAGGCGCTTTCACTCATAAACGACGGCGCACATATGGCAAGATTTTCCAAAAGCGGGCTTGCAAAGGCTGTGAATGAATTTTCTCTGGGCAATATAAATTACGGCGAAAGAAATAACGATGTTGCATTAATTCATTATACAAATGTTATTAATACAAGGCTTGACGAGGATTGGCTGAATATTAAAGCGCGGACAACCTTGAGGATTAAGCAGCTTCAAAGCGGGCTGGATTTTTCACTTCCTATAAAAAGCGATCCGCTTGTTTCGCTGGTTAAAATCGGACGTTCAATTACGGCGCTGACAGATATTGACGTTTTGCTCGATGTTATTGCAAACGAAACAACAAGCGCAATTCAGGCGGACAGATGTACGGTTTTTATTCTGGATAAAGAGAAAAATGAACTCTGGTCAAAAATAGCTCTGGGTATGGACAGCGAAGAAATCAGATTTCCTGCGGACTTGGGGCTTGCAGGCTCCGTTGTTAAAACCGGTGAGCCGGTCAATATTGCAGATGCATACAATGATGAACGTTTTAACAAAGATGTTGATATGAAAACGGGCTACCATACAAAAACAGTGCTGTGTATGCCAATCAGGAACAACAATCAGGAAATTGTAGGCGTATTTCAGGTTTTGAACAAGCTTAACGGATGCTTCACCAAAAGCGATGAGGATTTGCTTGCCGCTATCGGAGGAAGCGCCGGCATTGCGCTGGAAAATGCAAGTTTATTTGAACAGCAGAAAGAACTTTACAGAGAACAAAAGGAACTTTTTGAAAGCTTCATTGACACGCTCGCAACTTCTATTGATGCGCGGGATAAAATTACGGCAGGCCATTCAAGCAGAGTTAAATTATATGCCATGCTTCTTGTAGATGAACTGGGGCTTGACGTGAAGCGGAAAGAATTAATTGAAAAAGCGGCAACGCTGCATGATATAGGGAAAATCGGGATACGGGACTCTGTTCTTCAAAAGGAAGGAAAGCTTACCGATGAAGAATACCGGCATATTCAGGAGCATGTGAAGATTACGCATAATATTCTGGAAAAAATCCACATGTCCGATGATTTCAAAACGATTACGGAAATAGCCTGTTCGCATCATGAAAAATGGGACGGTTCGGGATATTACAGGAAGCTTGCCGGTGAAAACATTCCTTACGGCGGCAGAATTCTTGCTGTTGCCGATGTGTTTGACGCGATAACTTCCAAACGCCACTACCGTGATAAGATGCCTATTGAAAATGTTATTCAAATTCTCATAAACGACTCCGGCAAACATTTTGACGGCGCTCTGACGGATAAGTTTTTACAGGTCACGCTGGATAAGCTTGTCGGAGTTTTCCTTACCGAAAATCCCGATGTAATTAGTCTGAAAGATAAAGACAAAGAAATCCTCAGCCATTACAACCTTATGGATATTTATAATTTTATAAACAACTCGGAACATGATGAAATAATTGCGCTGTTTAATTCATATTACAACGGAGGAAAATGAAAGGTTTGATGTATAAAGGAGTTCGTATAACCTGTAAGAAACGAATCGGATTGTTTTTGTGTATATCATGCAGCGTTGTGGCGCTCTCGGCGCTTAATGTTTCCGCAGCGGATTTGTACGACCGGATTGAACCGGTTAATCCGCTTGAAATCAGAACGGCTCCCGATACTATGGTTATTTCCGTGCCGAAACGCGCAGCTCTTACCCATAATGATGTTCATAACCATTATGCCATAGCTTTTGACCGTTTTGTGCAAAGCAATGTTAAATCCGCATATTCAAATTTCCGTGTTCTGATTGAAACCATTGTTCCGAATGATTACGCTTACATGCTTATGGCGGAGAACATGGCTGATATAGGCTTGTTTAACCTTTCGGGACTTGCCATGTCAAAGATTGATGACAAAGATGTTACCAATGTTCTTTCAGATGATATTAAAAGGTATTACTTTCCGTCAAAAAAGCTGAAAGTTGAAGATGAAATTTATCTTGGCGAAGTATATTCCAACATCATCTACAATGACCAGAGCCGTGAAGCTGCGGCGGAATTAATAAAAAACACGGCATTGCTGGCGGATTCGGACTATGCTAATTACGTTGCGGCTCTCGGGTACCTGAAGTCCGGCAACGCTCAGGAAGCTGAAAAATATATTAACATTGCGCTGGGCATGAACCCGCAGAATATTAATTACAAAAAATTGTACGCGGAAATTGTTGCGCAGGGGAAAAAACCGCAGAATGCACTCAAAATTGTGGAAGATATTAAGCAGCAGCGGCTGTACTCTGTTGATTTTTCAAACAAGGTTAATTCTTTGGAACAGTATATTCTTTATAAAACCAAAAAAAATGAAATTCAGAAAATGTACCATCTGGGGTATTACTACTACTGTGAAAACGAACTGCATAAATCGGCGCGAACGCTTCAGGGAGCGCTGAGCGGCAATATTCGCGGCAAAAAAAGTATAAACGCGGATGTTTATGCGCTTCTGGCAAGAGTTTATTTTGATATGAACGAATTTGAAAAAGCGCAGGATACGGCAGCTAAAGCTTACAAACTAAAGCGCGACGACCCTGTAATCCTGCTTGTTCTCGGGGATTTGAGATATCGTGAAAAGGATTACAAAGGCGCCCTGAGATACTATGAAGACGCGCACGATAAAAATTCCTGGATTCCGGCAATAAAGGCCGCACAAACTTATCAAATGCTTAACAAAGAAAAAAAAGCGGCGGAGGTTTACGACAAGGTGCTCAAAAACTTCTCGGACGCTTATCTTGCGTACTACAACGTTGCGCTGAAAGATAAAACAAAAGAAATTCCGTATTTGAAGAAAGCGCTTGCGCTGAATATGGCTTTTAAAGACGGTTGGATTGATTTAGGGCGGGTTGAAACAGAACGCCGGAATTTTGCGGCGGCAAAAAAATATTTACAAATTGCTTACTATATTGACGAAAACGATTTTAGATATTATTATTATCAAGGATTACTTTTCAAAAATCAGGGTTTGAAGGAAGACGCACAGTCAAGCTTCAGAAAAAGTCTTATTCTAAATCCTGACTATGCTCCGGCAAAAGAGGAAATAAGTATATGAACACGGAAAATATTCTTATAGTGGAAGACCATGAACTGACAAGATTCGGGCTTAAAACTGCCTTTGAAGATACGGATTATACGGTTTATGAGGCTGATTCCGCCGAGAATGCACTCCGAATATTTCACAGCAATAAAATCGATATAGTTATTATGGATTTGGGGCTTCCGAATATGGACGGAATTGAAGCGACAAGACAAATATGCTCCTCCGGTAAAGATGTTAAAGTAGTTATTCTGACATCGCATAATGATGAAAAAGAAGTTTTAGACTGCCTTCAGGCGGGGGCGAATGCGTATTGTTCAAAAGAGATTAACCCTCAGCGGCTTATAGAAGTTATTGATTCTGTTGTTGACGGCGCTGCATGGTTTGACCCGGGCATTGCCCATGTTGTCCTCAAAGCGGCAGCTAATGTGCCTGTTTTTGACGGGAAAGAATACGAGCTTACCACACGCGAGGCGCAAATCTTAAAACTTATGACAGAAGGATACAGCAATATGAAAATAGCCCGGATTCTCGGGATAAGTATAAACACAACAAAAGCCCATGTGGCGAATATATTACAGAAATTAGAAGTAGACGACAGGTTACAGGCGGCATTAAAGGCTTTGAAGCAGAAGATAGTATGATAAACATTTTATTAGTTGATGATAACGCTAAATATTTAAAAGACGCGCTTCCGTATCACGGTTACAATGTTGAAATTGCCGGCAACGGGGCTGCGGCGCTGAACATTTTGGCAAAGCGTGAATTTGATTTGGTTCTGCTTGATATTATGATGCCGAATATGAACGGGTGGGAAACGCTTAAAGCAATCCGCAAAACCAATAAGCATCTGCCGGTTATTATGGTAACGGCGTTGAATGATGAGCATAAGATGGCTGCGTGCCTGCGTACCGGCGCGGACGATTATATTGTAAAACCGTTCATTTTGCCGAATTTGCTTGCGCGAATGGAAGCTGTTTTGCGGCGTTCGCACAAGCCGAAAAATATACTGCCTGTACTTACCGCACGCGAAAAAGAAATTCTTTCTTATGTTGCAAAAGGCGCGAGCAATAAAGAAATATCAGATGAATTGTTTATAAATGTGGTTACGGTGAAATCACATATTAACAATATTTTCAAAAAACTAAATGTTACAAACCGAACGCAGGCAACTCTGCTTGCGCTTCAAATGACGTAAAACAGTTGAAAGGTTGAAAGGTTGAAGGGTTTAGAAACCGTTAAGCATGTTCAACATAACAAGCAAAGCAGGCAGGTCGCAACAAATAAAAGCCGGTAATGGGTAAAGCTGATAAATAATGAAGTAATTCCCGATAAAGGCGGCAGAAGGTAGAATTAACTTGAAGCGAACAAAACAAGTAAAAATTGAAAATTTAAACTACCCTCCCCTTGAGGAAGGGTCGAAATCTTTGCGGCAGCAGGCGCGAGCGCAGCGAACGCATTTGCCGCAGATTTCGGGGTGGGGTAAACAAAGAGATCCTGAAACACGGAGGTCAATCCGATGTTCAGGATGACGTAAAAGGCAGAAGACACAAACATTGACTTGAAACAAACATAAAGCAAACAATAAAACCCTCATCCGGCGCTTTGCGCCACCTTCTCCCAGAAGGGAGAAGGGAAAAAAACGCTAAGCGCGTTCAGCAAAACAAGCAAAGGAGACAGGTAAAACAGTTGAAAGGTTGAAAAGTTGAAGGGTTGAATGGTTTAAAAACCGTTAAGCGCGTTCAGCAAAACAAGCAAAGGAGACAGGTAACAACTGATAAAAGCCGGCAATAGGTAAAGCTGACAAGTAATGAAGTAATTCCTGATAAAGGCGGCAAAAGGTAAAACCAACTTGAAAGGGCATAAAAAAAAGGAGACATAGAATGATAGATTACACAAAAGAAGAACTGGTAGAACTCTTAAGAAAACACCCGGAAAAATTCAACGAATGGAAAGCAGGACAAAATGATGTTGACTTGAGTGAAGTTGACCTTTCGGGAATTGTATTGAATGAAATTGATTTTTCAGATGTTGATTTGAACTCAAGTTCATTTGCTGACAGCAGCGTTTCTCTGGTCAAATTCATTAATACGGATCTGACTTCCGTTGACTTTACGCGGTCAAAAGTTCTGGAATGCGATTTTTCGGAAAGCCTTTTAACGGGCGCTGACTGCAGTTATGCGGAAATGAATTATTGCAATTTTCAGGACTGCGATATGGCGGGATGCATTCTGTCCGAAACAGATTTGGGCAATTCCGACTTAACCGGTGCGGTAAACATTAATGCAAGCAGATTTGATGATGCAACTATATGGCCGGAGCAGGACTTGTTGCCGGAAGACTTTGACGGGGCCTACAATGAAGACTTATCTTCCCTGAAAGACGAAGACGATGATTTAGTTATCAGCGACTACGAGTAGTATTTTGTTGAATAAGTTTGCAAAAAACATATTGTCGATTTTGGGGTCTTGCGCGGCTTCCAGAGCTTTTAATGCGACTTCCGCAGCGTTTTCGGGGTCTGCTTTGGCAATCAGGTACCACGATAAAAGCGCGCCTGTTGTGTTTTTTTCTTTTGCAAAATATTCCGCCTGTTTATTATAAATTTTCATGGCATCCTGAATTTGGCCTTTGTCTTGAAGGATTTTCCCCAGAAGGACTTTAATAATATTTTTTATCGGGTTATTGCCGATGTTGTTTGCATACATCACAACGCTGTGCATTTCCTCCTGAAGGCCTTCGTACTGCCGGGTAATCAACCGGTTAATTATGACGGCCAAATTCCGCAGCAAAATGGCTTCACTTAAATCATCGGGAACGTTGAGCTGTTTCAGAATTTCATCAGATT
Organism: Heliobacteriaceae bacterium; assembly: GCA_031265495.1. GTDB lineage: Bacteria > Cyanobacteriota > Vampirovibrionia > Gastranaerophilales > Gastranaerophilaceae > UBA947. Next base: position 16,291 of record JAISCP010000095.1, read on the forward strand.
GCGGTAAATCTCCTTGCATTGTGTGAGCGCAGGCGAGGGCTGTTTTATATCTGCAAAGGAAGGACAAGTCTTCAATTTTGTATCTTTCAATTATATCTTTTACTATGTCGAGAACTTCAAAGGCACGCTTATTTCCCTGAAGAATTAAAGTATTGGCAAGCAGGAGGTATGTTTTTGTCCAAGTTTCAAACACAAAGGCTTCGGCGTGTTTTTTCCCGAAATACTCGTTAAAGACGGGCATAATCTCATTGTCAATAAGGTTGATTATTTCTCCGCAGTTTCCGATATTAAAAAGCGCTTGTAACTTGGCTGTTTTCAGCAGGGCTGTGTTTAATGCCCGTTCCGGCTCAATTTTTGCCAGAACAGTATCAACGCATTCAATTTCACCGTAGTAATTTCCGGCAGCGCGGCAGCAGGAAGACATGTATGCGAGAAGCTCGATTTCTTTTGCTTTATTACCGGCGGCATTTGCAATAGCGTCCGGCAGGTAATCCATAGCCTCTTTGGGATTGGATGCGGAAAGAAGTTTTCCCAGCCGTTCCGCTATGCTGAAACGGATGTTTGAAGCTTCGTCAAACTCGTTAATGAGGGCAAGGCATTGCTTCTGCATTATGGAATAAAGTCCGGTATCTCCAATGTAAGCGCACAGGCGGGTATTTTTAGTCCATACCTCAAATGCCGTTTGTATATCTTTCATGTTCTGGGCTGCAATCCCGAGAACAGTGTTAGAGCTTAGCGTAAAGTTAATCAAAAAAGAATAGATTTTCCGGTTAATTTCTTCAAAATTACTGTCGCAGCGGACAGTCTCGAGAACTGCCTCACGCATTGCAAGGCTTTTGAATTCATAGAAAACTCCCGGAATAATAAAACCGGATTTTTCCAAATAACCGGCAATATCCTCAATGTTTTCAATATCCAGAATTCCGCTGATAAGCGTAAAATTAATCTTATCACCCATAACCGCAGCCGCAGCCAGTACATCGCGCTGAATTTGCGAAAGAGCTTCCATATCAGGCAGCGGCTCCTTTACAGGCTCAATTTGCAGGTGAGTGTATTCGCCTTTGTAAGAAAGTAAAAATTCGTATGAAAATGCGTCTATATAATCAAAATTATCAATTACAAAAATAAATTCTCCCATTTTAGCGAAAACTTTTTTTAAAATTTCAAAGGTATAATTTTTGTTAATAAAAATTTCTTCAAAAATACCTTCATTTACCGGATACAGAAAATTAACCAAATCAGAGACTTCGCTGCCGGAAAGCTCGGGGAATTCATGGTGCAGAAACTTAAACGCGTCTTTTTTAAACTGTGCGTTGTAAATACAGAAATTTGCCAGTCCGAACAGACTAAGCAGAATGTCCTGAATTACTCCGCCCGGTGTGAGCTGCGTTAATCCGGTGCATTTTCCGTAAACCATAGAATACTGCTGTAATTGTTCCGCTGCCGATTTTAATACCGGCGCGGCTTCTCCGCTGATAACAACGGTTTTTCCCGACTCAACGGCTTTGAGAATAGCGGCATCGTTTTGCAAAACAGCGTCGGTTCGCAAAACTTTGGTTTCTGCGGGGGTTTCTTTAGGGGGTTCTGTTTTTTCGAACTCCGAACCGCATTTGCGGCACTGAGAGTTTTCGGCAAAATTCACGCTTTTACAGTTGCTGCACCGTTTGAGCAATTCAGCTCCGCAGTTTTTGCATGCAAATTCCAATATGTAATTAACAAAACCGCATTTTGGACATGCTGAAGTTGTACGCACATTACAATGCGGACATTTCAAACTGTTGTCCGGGATATTTTCCTTGCATTTGGGACATTTCATGTTCTGACATCCTAGTTAAACGCCTGTTTTACGCTGTCCATTAAACTCATTAACCTTTTTGACACTTCTGATTGGGATATACCCAAAGCGTCAGCGATTTCTTTTTGCGGCATGTGCTGTGCGTAACGCATATTAAAAAGTTCTAAATACTGCTTTTCAGGAGTATTCTCGTGAATAATCCCGACAGTCCGGTTAACTTTATTCAAGATTTCCTTTTTTATGGCAAAATCTTCGGGGATATTTTTTATGGTAACATCTTTATACGAAATTTTAGGATAGTCTTGAATTTCAAAATTATCAACAACGACTTCTTTTGTGGCTACATAACCGCCGGAACTGCGCCGGAGTCTGCCGGAATCTTTCAGTACGCTTATAATTGAAGTTGTAGCGATTTTGCGCAGGTAAGATTCTAAAGCCCTGTCCGAATCAACAGCTTTGATAATTACGAGCGAACGTTTGCAGGTTTCATTAAAAAAGTCATCATACAAATCTTCGTTACCTGCGAATTTGCGGTTATTTTTTACAATGCGCTCTATTAAATTTATTTTGTCTTGTGTTAGTTCCACGTTACATCCCTTAACAGCATTATAACATATTTATAAATATATGATAATACTCAAACGGACATTAGGGGTTTTGACCTCGTCAGACGGGGGTTTTACGACATGTAACGTATCTTTAACAGATTGTAACACAATTTTGTCGATTTGAGCTGAACCGCTGCCGCTGACTATATTTTCGGATTTAACAGCGCCGTTGTTATTTAATTCCAAATCAACGCGGATTGTTTTATTGTAAGCATATTCGGTTGCCAGCAGCAAGTCACTGGAAAGTGAAAGTTTAATGCTTTTGCCTGCGCTTCCCAGATATTCTTTGAATTTCGGGCTGTACGACAGGTAATCGGGAATTTCCCATACTATTTTTTGCACAGAGGTGTAAGTTCCCGGACTGACTGTTTTAACAACAGCGGTTTTATTTTCAAGCACCGGCTCTGTGGCTTGAAGCAAAGGCTGCTCGGCAGGGACTTCCGCCGGAATATTTTCTTCAATGAAAGGATTATCCTGTGAAACATCATTATTACCGGCCGGTTCGGTGTTGTGGCTTTTCATTCCCATGTACGTTGCGCCTGTTGCGGCAATTACCGTAACGGCTGTGGCTGCAAGCAAAATTTTCTTTTTGTCAACGCCCGGCGCTGCATAATTTTCCTGTGTATAATTTTCCTGTGTATAATTTTCGGGTGCAAAATTTTCATCGGAGTGATTCTCCGGTTCATAATCAGCGCCGCTTATCCCGGGAGAAATTTCATTTGAATATCCGTTGTCGTACAAAACGCCTAATTCTTCACTTTGTTCAATTTCAGGCTCAGGCATGCTTTCTATTAAATCTAAAATTTCAGTGTCTTGATTAATCATATCAAAACCGGGTATTTGCTCAGAATTTTCCGTCTGTTCAAAAGCGGGTTCATCGGAAATGAGTTCAAATTCATCCAATATATCAAGCTCACTTATAACAGCTTCCGCCGGAGCAGGTTCAAATATTTCCGGCTCAACCGGTTCCATTGCCTCTCTGACTTGTCCCAGCATTTGTTCCGAACTTTGAGGTTTTTCTTCAGGGTTTGTTTCATCCACAATTTCTATTTCATCAAAAGACAGAACATCTTCTTGAGCCGGCTCTACACTTAGTTCCGGTGCCGGCATAATGTCAGGTTCAGCGTTCAATTCGGGCTCAACATCCAATTCCGGTACAATGTCTAACTTCGGCATAATACTTAATTCAGGCTCAACATCCAACTCCGGTACAGTGTCTAATTCCGGCATGATGTTTAATTCAGGCTCAACACCCAGCTCCGGTACAATGTCTAACTCCGGCATAATGTCTAATTCAGGCATAATGTTTAATTCGGGTTCAACATCCAATTCCGGTACAGTGTCTAACTCCGGCATAATGTTTAATTCGGGTTCAATATCCAACTCCGGTACAATCTCTAGCTCCGGCGCAATGTCTAATTCCGGCTCAACATCCAATTCCGATACAATCTCCAGCTCCGGCGCAATGTCTGACTCCGGCATGATACTTAGTTCAGGGTTCACAGCCGGCTCAGTTTCGGAGCCCGTAACAAGGTCGTTTAAATCATCAGTTTCATCAAATGTTTCTGTTTCAAATACCGTAAAAGCCGGTTCTGTTTCTTCAACCAACGGTTCGACAACAGCTTTAAACGAAAGCAGTTCAAAGTTTTCAAATTCAATAAATCTGTCCCTTAATTCCGCATTTTTTGTTAATTGCTGAAGCAGGAGCTTTTTATCAGCTTTGTCAATATCATTATCAATCATCGCAACAATAGAGTTTTTCGCATAATCCGATTCATTTTCCGATACAGCGGCATTGGTGTTTCCCTTAAAGCCTTTAATAAATTCAATCAGGGCGTCAGGCGGCGTTAAATCCTCTTTCTTCACAAAAAAATAGGTTTCATCGGAAAACTCGTCTTCTATAATACGCGGAGTGAAAAAGCCCGTAAAATCCATACTTGATGACTTTTCATCCAGCTTAAAAACAACATAAATATCAGGTGTAAGGTTGTATTCAAAATGCGATTTCGGAATAAAAATACAATCTTCATCAAAAATAACCCTCACGTCTATGTGAATATTTTCAAGCATAATGTCCGAGACGTCAAATTCTTCAAGAACCCTGCGGATTGAATGAATATTGCGAATATCAGTCGTTTTAATTCCGTGCTGAAACAGGTATTTTTTCAAAACTTCCGCTCCGAGAGTGTTAACGTAAGCTCTGTTTTTTATTTCTTTATCGGCATACCCGGTTGCCGCAAACCCTGCTTCATCTTTATCTTCTTCCGTAATATTTATAGTTACCATAATTTTCTTCCCTCTCTGTTATTATAAGACGGCAAATCTAAATAAAATATTCCGCTTTAGATGTAAACATTTGTAACAAATATTGGAAAAAACCGGGTTTTAAGTCAAAATAGCAACGTCACGTGTTTTATATATTTAGTGTTAGTAAATAATTCAATTCATAATAGGAGGTCATCTAATGATTAGTGCAGTTTCAAAAGTAAGTTTTAGCGGAGATTTTGATCCGGGTCGTCCCGGTAAATATTCAGGCGGCCCCCGTTCAGAGCAGCCTGCTGAATATAAGAAGAGCAATACAGGCAAAATAGTCGGCGGCGTCATCGGAGTTCTTGTTGCAGCTGCGCTTGCGCTTGGTATCACTAAGACTGTAAAAGGCGACAAATGGGTTAAAATAATTAAAGCAGGCGAAGAAAAATTATCAGTTGGCGACAAATTGAAAAACTTCGGGCTTTCAATCGGTGAAGCCGTTGAAAAAATCTACAAGTGGGCTTTACCTAAAAAAGCCGCGAAATAAACGGCAATAATCCCTCAGAGACTCAGGGGTTAGGGGCTGGAAACTAGTATATAACCCTCTCCCTGCGGGAGGGCAGTGTTTATTTTACATTGTTTCGTCATTGCGAGGAGGGCGTAAGCCCGACGCGGCAATCCAGTAAATTCAACGGTTTTGACTGGATTGCTTCGCTTCGCTCGCAATGACAAAGCAATAGAAAATGCACCCTCTCCCGCGGGAGAGGGTGCAAACACTTAGCGAAAACGCAGGTTGAGCTTAGTGTTATGGGTGCAGGCTGAGCCTGCACCCATAACACCGGGTTCTACCCCAAATTTATTCGACTTTGCGCCGCCTCACCTGAATTTCTAAATTCACACGTTGTGCTCATTAAGAAATTCATCCTCTCCCGCAGGGAGAGGTCATTAACCATTCAACCTTTCAACCCTTCAACCTTTCAACTATTCAACCCTTCAACTCTCTTTCCTGTTTCCTGTTTTGATGTTAAAATATTGGCATGGCAAATACTTTAGAGGAAATTACGGCGCAGATAAAAGAACGGCTGGACATAGTGGATGTGGTATCCCGGCAGGTTGTTTTAAAAAAATCCGGCGGCAGATACTGGGGATTATGCCCCTTTCACAAAGAAAAGACCCCCTCGTTTTCCGTAAACCCCCGGCTTGGAATTTATAAATGCTTTGGCTGCGGTGAAGGCGGCGACTCTCTGAGTTTTATTATGAAAACCGAAAACAAAGAGTTTATGGATGTTATAAAAGAATACGCCGAAAAGTTCGGGCTGGAATTGCCGTCAAATTTCCAAAAACGCGACAAAAGCCTGAAAGATGAAATGCTTAAAGCGTGTTCAAAAGCTGCGCAGTACTATAATTTAATACTTACAAAAGACAAGGAGTCCGCTCCCGTTCCTGAATATCTGAATAATCGCGGAATCAGCGGAGATATTATAGAAAAATTCCGGCTCGGATTAGCGCCGAAAAGTTACACGGGATTTTACGACAAATTTAAAAACGAGTTTTCCGACGAAGCTCTTGAAAAAGCAGGTCTTATCCTTCAAGGTAAAAACGGGTACATAGACCGGTTTAGAAACAGAATTATAATACCTATCCTGAACGAATTCGGCGAAGTCACGGCATTCGGCGCACGCTCGGTTGAGGACGGCCAAAACCCCAAGTACCTTAACTCCTCCGATTCCATAATATACAACAAAAGTAAAACATTATACGGGCTTTATACGGCAAAAGAAAAAATTAAAGAGGAAGACTGCGTAATCATTATGGAAGGTTATTTCGACGTAATCTCCGCTCAGGCGCACGGCATTGAAAACTGCGTGGCAGCCTGCGGCACCTCTCTGACTTTTGACCACATAAAGCTGTTATCACGATATACGCAGTCAAGAAAAATTTATCTGTCTTTTGACACGGATTCAGCGGGTCTGAAAGCAACCGACAGAAATGCCGGCTTAATAAAAGAAGCCTTCGCCGGACTGGGCAACATAAAACAATTTGACGAAAGTTATATCTCAGCTTCCGACGACAAGTATGCGTGCGAAATCCGCGTAATTGCGCCGCCGGAAGGAAAAGACCCCGATGAATTCATCCGCCATGCCGGCGTTGAAAGTTATAAGCATTATATGGCGCATGCACCGCTGCTTATTGATTTCCAGATTAATAACCTGCTGAAAGAGAAAAACCTGATTAAAACGCCGCAAGACAAAACAAAATTGGTTAAGAAGCTCATTCCCGTTCTGCACGAAATCCGCAACGAAATAGTCCTGTCTGAATATACCCGTATGGTTTCAGCCGCTCTGGATTTGGACGAAACCGCTTTGTTGAACGAAATACGCAAAATGAAGGAAGACATTTCACCAAATGAGAGTCATAGTGTAAGTAGAATTGTAACAAAAAATTCACCCGTTACAGAAAAAGCGCAAAAAAATTTATTGAGCCTTTTTATGGTAACAGCCGGTCCTTTCTCTTACGGTAAAATAAAAGAAATGATTGACAACACAGTGTTTACGGAAAAAAGATTAATAAATGTAAAAAATACAATTGACAAATTAACGGATACCGTAAATAATGTGAAAGATTTAGTAGAACAGTTATATACAAATTACGTTCAGGATCAGGAGATACAGGCAATTATTACCGAGTTGATAAGTATTTCCGAAACATTCGATAATCTCAATGACAAGGATTTTCAAACGGTAATCAGGGAGAATATTCAAAGGATTAATCAGTGTCAAAAAGAGGAAGAATACAACAGAGTACGTGATATGTACCGTAACGTAAACAATGATGATAAGGAAGCCCTTAAAATTCAAATGCAGTTAAGAGATAAGATAGATAACTTGCTAGAATCGGAGAAAATTAATGAATAAAAAAAGACAATCAGGTTCCTCAATAATTATGGATGACGAACATATTGATGATTTACATGAAATTGATGATGATACAATTGCCCCCGACACCGTGAACTTCATAAACATGGACATAAGCACCGATAACATTGAAGATATTGTGACCAGAAAAATCGGCGGCAAAATAAATCTTGAAGACATCTATATGATGAACCCGAACGGTAATGAAGAAGTGGATTTCGAAACTCCTAAAGGGGTTGCGGTAGACGATCCCGTGCGTTTGTACCTGAGAGAAATCGGCAGGATTAAACTGTTGTCCGCAAATGAAGAAATTGAACTTGCAAGAAAAATTCTTGAAGGAGGAACTCCGGGCGCTATTGCAAAAAGAAAACTTGTTCAGGCAAACCTTCGTCTGGTTGTAAGCATTGCAAAAAAATACGTAGGACGCGGAATGCTTTTCCTTGACCTCATTCAGGAAGGCAATTTGGGCTTAATCCGCGCTGCGGAAAAGTTTGACCATGAACGCGGTTTTAAGTTCTCCACATACGCAACATGGTGGATAAGACAGGCAATAACCCGCGCAATCGCAGATCAGGCGCGTACAATCAGAATTCCCGTCCACATGGTCGAAACTATTAATAAGCTGAAAAAAGTTACCCGCCGTCTGGCTCAAGAGCTTTCAAGAAAACCTACCGAAGATGAACTGGCAGTTGAAATGAACGTTTCTATCCCAAAACTTCGTGAAATAATCAAAATTGCCCAAGAGCCGTTGTCTCTGGAAACCCCGATTGGTAAGGAAGAAGATTCCCGTCTGGGCGACTTTATTGAGGATAAGGAAGCTGACGCGCCGATTAAAACGGTTGCTTCCGAGCTTTTACGCGAAGATTTGGCGGAAGTTTTATGTACGCTGTCGCCAAGAGAGCGCGATGTATTAAGATTACGGTTCGGAATGGACGACGGACGCCAGAGAACCCTGGAGGAAGTCGGACAGCTTTTCGGCGTAACCCGTGAACGTATCCGGCAGATTGAGGCAAAAGCTTTGCGTAAACTGCGCCATCCAAACCGCAGCAAACGCTTGAGAGAATACGTTGAGAATTAGCCGGAAACAGGTGGCTAAGGGAACTAAGTGAATAGGAAATTAAGAGGTATAGCTAAGTTAGTTGAAAGGTTGAAGGGTTGAACGGTTGAAATCCCTTCTCCGAGAAGGTGGCGCGTAGCGCCGGATGAGGGTTTTATTGATTTTTAAGTGAATAGGTGACTAAGTGATTAGGTGAATAGGAAAGAGCAAAAAGACCATCAGTATATCAACCATCCTGTCATCCTGAACTTGTTTCAGGATCTGGCACATGGCAAATCATACTATCTTCTCAATTTTATTTAAACATCTGTCCATCTGTACGGGGAAGTAAAACGGTATTGAATATTTTGTTGTCAGAACCTGAAACAATCCGTTCAGGATTGTATAGGTTATGGTGTGCTTTTACATTGTTTCGTCATTGCGAGGACGAATGTAATGAGGACGAAGCAATCCAGTCAAAACCGTTGAATTTACTGGATTGCCGCGTTGGGCTTACGCCCTCCTCGCAATGACGTTATCGATAAAACCCTCATCCGCCCTACGGGCACCTTCTCCCAAAAGGAGAAGGAATTAAGCCTTTCAACCTATACCTCACTCCAAACTCAACCTTCGGTGTCGCTAAGTGTTTTCACCCTCTCCCGCAGGGCGAGGGAGAAAAACAAAGGGATTCCAAACGCCGCTATGCTCAACGGGAGGCACAAAGGCTACTCATACCTTATTTTGTCTTCTGTTATCCATGCCGGCAGCTTTATTTTTTGATTTTTTGATAAGAGTATACTCTCTCCGACAGACTGTAAATTGCTTAGGTCGGTTACTTGGGAATTTCGAAAGCCCGCATACCTTCCGACAGATTGTAAACTCCTCAGGTCTCTTACTTGAGAATTGTAAAAGGCCGCATTCCCTCCGACAGATTGTAAACTCCTCAGGTCTCTTACTTGGGAATTATTAAAGTCTGCATCCCCTCCGACAGACTGTAACGCGCTTAGGTCTATTTCTTGGGAATTTTGAAAGCCTACATCCCCTCCGATAGATTGTAACGCGCTTAGGTCGGTTACTTGGGAATATTGAAAGCCCGCATGCCTTCCGATAGATTGTAACGCGCTTAGGTCGGTTACTTGGGAATTTCTAAAGTCTGCATCCCCTCCGATAGATTGTAACGCGCTTAGGTCTCTTACTTGGGAATTGTTAAAGTATGCATCCCCTCCGATAGACTGTAACGCGCTGAGGTTGGTTACTTGGGAATTGCTAAAGTCTGCATTCCCTTCAATCACACCTTTGAGAAGTTCCTTCTCGTTTATCCCCAAATCCGCATAACTGAAATCATAATCAAGCGGACGATACTCTGACAGAATTCTTTTATTATTCTCATCATAACTTACTTCTATTCCAGATTCTTTTAAAATTGAGTCAAAATCTTTTTGACTGATTGCATTTGCTAATTTTAGCCTGTAATTATCAACCTTTTGTTTTATTCTTTTTGCATCTTCAATCCCGGATTTTATTTCTCTGGGTATCTCATATTTGTTATTAATATGGTCTTCTATTTGTTCTGTATACTGATGTGGAATACGAGAGTTATTGCGTTCGCCTTGAATTTCCCGAATGGTATCTGCCTTAAATCGTATTCCGACTTTTGGTTTGCCGTTCTCCAGATAAATATGGAAATCACCTTCTGAAAGATATGGTCTTGCATTGAATGATTTTGTACACCATGAACGGTGGGAGAGGGCTTTGAGTCTTTCTACGTTGTCTTCAAAGTTTTCAGAGTCATGTTCTTGTGAAGGAATTACTACCCATCGCGTTTCGGTTTCTCCTGTATCTGTTTCATCGCTGCCCATTGCGTACAGTCTAAGATTATTCCTGTAAATTTTATTGAAATCAACCATGCATTCTCTGTTGTCTTTTAAGATATTTTTTATTTGCTCAACCGTATCGGCCAGTACGCCGGGATTCAGAGCCGGAGGCATTTCACGGTTGTTAGGTTTAAGTTCCTTTACTATACTGCCAGCCACTATTAGTGTAAGCGCAGGGTTATTGGCATAAAGTTCGTTCTCCTCAGTCAGATATCGTTTCCATTCCGCAAGAATTCCAAGACGCTCCTGCGTATCTTCAGAATTTTTAGTTTTATACTGTTCTAAATCCAGTTTCTTGTCTAATTCTTCTTGCGCAAAACTTTGTAAATCATCAGCGGTTTTAAATTTTTCAAGCGGGAACTTATACATGTTTATGCATAAAAGATTAAACCCATCGAATTGGTTTTTTTTCATTGCGCCAAAGCTGACCGTATCGTACTGCGGACTGTATTGCCGCTGACGTCCGGAATACGGTTTATATACATAGTTGTTAAAAGAAAAATTCACTTTCATCACAAATTATTTAAGTTGTGTAAAGATGAAAATTGCCTGTAATTATTTATCTTGTTAAGAAATTGTAATAATTAACTGTTCCCTCTTTCCTAATCACTTATTCCCCTATTCACATTGTTAAGATTTACTAAGTAAATACTACCCGATTGGCTGTTTTTTTTATATGCTTATGGTGTATGGAAGGAGATACGTCATGCCCAAGTTTAATTTAATATCATACATAATGCCGCCGGAAGATAAAATGTTTTTTACTCTGTTTCAGGACAGCGCGGAAATCTGTAAGAAATCTGCAAGGTTATACCATGAGATTACGGAAAGTACATTAAACGAAGAAAAAAGAGAAAAAGCTCTTAAATACAGGAAAAAGGGCAGCCGCTCCTATAAGCTCACCCTCAAGCAGTTAAACAAAAGTTTTATAACGCCGCTGGAAAGGGAAGATATTCAATACTTGGCCGTTCAGCTGTATAAAATTAATAAAAGAATTTCCAAAGCCTGTTTAAATTTAGATGTGTACAGATTCACAAAGTACACGGACGAAATGAAAGAACAGGCTTCTGTTTTGGCTAAGGCGGCGGATGATTTGGAAATAATTGTTAAGAAGTTCAAAAAAGTCAGTGATGTTGAAGATATTACCGACATCAACATTGAGATGAAAGAACTTGAGCATCGCGGTGATTTTATTCACCGTCAGGCTATGAGCGAACTGTTCTCGGGTAAATACGAAGCTCTTGACGTAATTAAACTGCGTGATATATATAAAGAAATTGAAAATGCTCTTGATGCCTGCTTTAATGTTGCGGATACCATTTTGAATATCGTGTTAAAACAAAGCTGAGGAAATATGATTACACTACTGATTTTGACCGCCGTCATTTTAACAGCATTGGCATTTGAGTTTATTAACGGATTTCACGACAGCGCGAACGCTATTGCAACAATTGTTTCGACAAAAGTACTTACGCCAAGACAAGCGGTTCTGTTTGGCGCGACGCTGGAATTTGCGGGAGCTTTAACGGGCACTCATGTTGCCAAAACAATCGGCTCCGGAATTGTGAATGCCGAAATGGTTACATTAACCGTAATTTTCTGCGCACTCAGCGCGGCTGTATTGTGGAATTTATTAACTTGGTGGCTCGGTCTGCCTTCAAGCTCGTCCCATGCTTTAATCGGGGGGCTTTTGGGAGCGGCAGTCGTTAAAGCCGGAGTCGGAAGCATTCATGTTTTAACCTTTTTGAATAAAGTTATTGTACCAATGTTCGCATCACCTGTTCTCGGATTCTGCACGGGATTTTTGCTTATGCTGTTTCTAATCAGAATTTTATACAAAGCAAACCCGCAAAAAGTGAATAAGAAATTCCGGCGTCTTCAACTGGTATCCGCAGGCTTAATGGCGTTAAGCCATGGTTCCAATGACGCCCAGAAAACAATGGGAATAATCACGCTGGCTCTCATAGCCGGCGGGGTTTTACACACAAAAAACGGGTTTGAAATTCCGATTTACGTAATCCTTATCTGCGCAATTACAATGGCAGCCGGCACAATGAACGGCGGATGGAAAATTATTAAAACAATGGGGCATAAAATTATTAAATTAAAGCCTATTCACGGGTTTGCGGCGGAAACTTCCGCAGCGGGGATTATCCTGAGCGCATCGCATATGGGAATTCCGCTGAGTACAACACACGTAATCTCAACGGCAATTATGGGAGTAGGCTCCACCTTAAACGCAAATGCCGTAAAATGGAGGATTGTGGGAAATATCATTATTGCTTGGGTTTTGACAATTCCGGCGTGCATGCTTTTATCCGCCGGAATTTATTACACAATATGTCATCTGGCAGCTTCTCTTTAAATTAAAAAATGTAAATTAAATTAGTGAGTGTAGCAAAAAAAAAATTGTTCTTTTTTTGTATGATTATGATTAATAATATTATGCCAAATCCTGTTACCACATTTAACCCTAAAATGATTATTCCTTCAATAATGCCGGGCGCCTATGTGCATAAGCAGGCAAGCGTTATAGGTAATGTGGTAATTATGAACAGGGTTAATGTGGCTCCGCACGCCTCAATACGCGGAGACGAAGGTACGCCTATTTTTATCGGCAAAGACTCAAATATTCAGGACGGGGTTGTCATACACGGACTCAAAGACGGACGTGTTAACCAAAACGGATTTAATTACTCGGTTTACGTAGGCGAAAACACAAGCGTTGCGCACCAGACGCAAATACATGGGCCGGCAAAGATAGGCAATAATGTATTTTTAGGAATGCAGTCTCTTGTATTTAATGCCGAAATTGGAGATAATGTTGTTGTTGAGCCTGCGGCTAAGGTTATCGGGGTAAAAGTTGCGGCAAATAAATACATTCCTGCAGGTGAAGTGATTAAGACGCAGGAGCAGGCCGATAAATTGCCGGATATTACTGCGGATTACATGTATAAAGAGATGAATCCTGAAGTTGTACACGTAAATAAAGAACTTGCAGCAGGTTACGGTATGGCTTATCCTGCGAATTATTATTTGAGGTAACAGTGTATAGGTTAGGTAATTCGGTGACAAAATATAACATTTGACAAGATTTGTCTAAGTGTTGTATAATTCTGCTGTGATAATTGAAGAAGGAGGAATGGTTATGAAAAAAGAATTAAAAAATGGCTGTAACGTAGGTATAGCACCGCTTTCGGGGGGGGGGGGGGGGGGGGTTTATAACGGCTTCCTGCAATGCTTTACCCCAGCTCTAGTTCGGAATTTTTATAATTTGGGTGGAGCACATGTCATGGGTGCAGGCTCAGCCTGCCCTTCTCCCTCTGGGAGAAGGTGGCACGAAGTGCCGGATGAGGGTTTTATTGATACGGCAACCCGAAACCTCTCCATACGGGAGAGGAAGAATTTCTTAATGAACACAGGGAATTTAGA
>JAISCP010000097.1 GCA_031265495.1 Heliobacteriaceae bacterium
TACGGCACATTCAGGAAAAACTTTATGCAAATCCGATGAAAAATAAATATCTACACCCGCAAATTCCCTCTAAATCCCGCTAACTTAGACTTTCAAGAGCTTTACATTTGTTAATGAAACTTGTTAAAAAATACAACTATTGTAAACTGACACCCATATAGAGATTTATATCACACAGAGATGGATATAGCATTTTTCGTGGTCATATCCTTAAGCATTTATCTAAATAAAAATATTTGCTGTTTCCAGTAAGAATTTTAAATCAAAGTCAAAATTGCATATTCCTTGACTTCTTTGGCACCTCGTGCTTTCCACTGGTCGGTCAGTTCTTTGCGGGTAACAATACTGCGAATGCGGACGTCAATCCATTTTTCATCATAGCCCCTGTTTTTATATTCTTCCTGTATTCTTTGCATTGATAATTCCGGGTTTTGAATTTCTTCCAGTCTTTCACGCCCGACCTGCGCAAGCCAGAGTTTTATCGGCTCTGCTTTTTTGCTTGGGATTGATTGAATAACTCTTAAAAGTCCTTCATTATTTGCACAATCGGTTTTGTAAAATTTGCCGTCTGTCGATTGCATTTTCAGTTGTCGACAATTTGTCGATAACTGAAATCCGTCTAATTTCAGTTGTCCGTTTTTTGCGGACAACTGAGGCTCACGTTTTTTTAAGTCTGCCCAATACTTCCGCGGACGGTCGCTGTCGGTCAAAACCCCTATGACGTCCACAATCGAATAAAACCACTCATCCTCAACCCAAACTCTGCGGATGTTTTTATTCTCAAATAAAATAATTTGATACCGCTGCTCCGGTAAATCTTTGTTCTTTGCCATATCTATCCCTTTATTTTATCCCTAATTTGCTCAAACACACCTCTGCCTTTAGCGTCTTTATCAACAGCAAGCAGGAATAAACATTTCCCGCCGCTTGCTTTTTCCCAAAGCTGCCCGATTGCTTCTTTTTCTTTTGTGTCATCATTTGTAAGCAGGTGTTCGCCCTTGTATTCAATAACAAGAATCCGTCCGTCATTAAGCTGCACAAGAAAATCGGGATAAAACCGCCCGCTTGCCATAGGGATAAAGAATGAATACGCGTGTTTTTCAATATTTCTAATCCAGTATTTTGTTTCTTGCAAATTGTCAATCGCACGGGCGCATTCGCGTTCTTCGCTATTCATCGGGTGGACATCAGGGAAAAAGTGTTTGTTAAAGCGTGTTCCGCAGTCAACGGTTGTCGGGATGTACTGTTTGCCCGCAAAATCAATAGAAAAATTAAAATCCGTTTTTACATTCGCGTCCGGTGCAAACAAGGTCTTCCGGATGCCTGAATTCAGGGCTTTTTCTTTGTATTCTTTAATTTTATCTCTGATTGCTTCCTTGAGGATAAACTTTGTTCTCAAAAGGTCGTTAAAAGAATAACTGTCAACTACAGCAAGGTTTTCAATTAACTGTCTTGTAAAACTTAATTGGATTTCCTGCTTAATTTCAAGGCTTGGAATTTGTCTTGTAATCCAAATTGCAAGTTTAGGAATTGTCCAGTCGGTCTGCGTATCAGTCAAATCAAGCGCAAAAGTCTGCTGCAAATATCGGTCTTCAATCTTTGTTCCGTGCAGGTCAATCTCAACGGTTGTTCCTTCTTTTGTTAAGCGGAATTCCGCCGGAGTAAACTTTGCAGGATAATCAAGCAGCCAGCGTCCGGTCGGGTCTAAAAAATACTCGTCATAATCACTTGTAAAATCCCCGTCCACAAATAATGATAATTGCGGCACGATAAAATGTTCGCCTTGCTGTGACGGTGTTTTCCTTGTATAAACAATTTGGTTCTGCAAACCTACTTTTACGGTTATTTCAACGCTTTTACGCTCTTTTACCGGAGCGGCATTAATAATTTTTGTCTCAAATTCTTCACTAATCGGCTCAACAGAATTTATTGTTACGGTTTTGCCAATCGGCGTTTCCGTTATAGTGATTTTTTCCTGTTCTTCTTTTGTAAAATCTTCCAGCTTAAAATCAGAAACATTCAGCGTAATTGTTGGTTTCTGCACATCCTGCGCCGCACCTAAAACCTCCGGCATAAAAGTCTGGATTGATTGCGGAATTTCCTGTTCCTCAAAGCCCATATCCACAAGCCTGTCCTTAAGCTGTGCTACGCCGTCCGTCCATGAAGAACTTGAAACAAACGCATAAGCCTTATTTAGTTCATCCTGCTTACGTGATTTTGCATAAGGCATTCTCAAAACCCTGCCCAAAAGCTGCTCAATATCTTTTGCGGAATGACGCTGTGCAACAGAACAGAAGCAATACGCAAACGAGCAGTCCCAGCCTTCTTTTAAGGCTTCCACAGTGATGATATATTCTATAGGGCAACTTGGGTCAAAAACATTTATACCGTCTAATTCTCTCTGTTCCCCTGTTGCAACGGCTATTTTTTCTGACTCAATGTTTTCATTTTCAATTAAATATTTTTTAACAACCTCAACTGTAACCCTGTCATCATTATTTTTATCCTTGCTTTCCGCTTGAATAAGCATAATCGGGCGAATGTATTTTTCGTCTTTTTCCGCTAAGCCGGCTAAACCCTTGCGTGCAAGAATTGCCGCGCTCAATGACTGTTCCCAACTCTGGTGAATGGTTAAAATTATCGGGAGTTTAATCATCTCCTCAACCTTTAACTCCATTGCAACAACATTGTGCAGAACATTAGAATTTCGTGCGGGTGTTGCCGTGTATTCAATAATACAAGCCGGATTTACACGCTTTAACACCTCGTAGCCTAAATTTGTACTGTTATTGTGCGCCTCGTCTGCAATCACAAGCGGACGGTGGACATTGAGCAGGTTGGCAAAAGAAAACTTAATCTTGCCGTTTTCCATTCTTTCTAAATCAGCGTGCCTTGAAACCTTTGCGAAGTGCGGCTCTAATGCTTCATTATGGGCATAAATCCGCCGTGCAGTGGTTTCGTTCACACGGAAAGTCTGAAAAGTGGACACAAAAATACAGCATTTATTCTCTAAATCCTGCGGGCGGACATTTATGTAGTCTTCAATGTCAAATACAGCAACATTCCCGCCAAAAGCATTTTCCAAAACCTCACGATTAGGGTGAAGCGGATTTTTCAGGGTTTCAATGGTTTGGGTTTTGATAGTTGTCGTCGGAACAAACCACAAAACAACCGGATATTCTTTTTCTAAATAAGCATTCGCCGCAACGGAAATACTGTGCGTTGCAAGATAAGTCTTCCCGCCGCCGGTCGGAAGCCGTAAGCAGACATAAGGAACTTCCTCCAATGTTTCAATCCTGTTATAGCCGCACAACGGGTGAATCTTCTGAAACGCCCCTTGTGCCCCAAAAAACTTCACCTGCTCCAAATACCCTTGCAGCACATCCAATGTCTTTTTTTGATATTCTTTTAGTTGAAACATTTTTACCTCTACTTTGATTTATTAACTAATTTGTGTTATAATATATTTGGTTAACTCGTGAAGGACGCAGGCTGGGTTCTCGAATGAGAGTAGGCGTTTAGCTTAGAATTCCTTTGCCCCTGGGGTTGACCTATTTTTCAGGTTCTGCTTAATATTACTTAAAATATTAGACGGGTCTTTTTTAAGTTCTTCAACAATAAATTCTACTGCCTGCAAAGAATATGTATATTGCGGCATTGAAAATTGTTTATGCACATAGCACCATTTTGGATTTTCTTTCATGCCGTAATATTTGCAGAATAATTGAAAATAATGTGAATTAAACTTAACATTTCCTGTTTCATATCTTAATACGACATTGTTTCTTGCCAACTGCTTATTTACTTCCGTAATAAGTTTTTTCATCGTATATTTATGTGTTTCATTAACATCTTTAACTTCTTTTACGATTTGTATAGGATTTTTGGCATTTTTGTCTATTGCTACAACATCCGTAGCCTTATCCTTGTCTTTTGTTAAATAATAATGATGTTCAATTCGTATAGAAAAATTACTGTTATTTTCTTCCGCAATTTTTGAAATTTTACTGCTTAAGCCCAATAATTTATCCGCTATCTTGTCCGAATATTTAGCTTTTATCTCATTTTCATCCAGTGCATTTTCTTTAATTACCAAGTTTAGGAAATTCAATGAAATCAGTTCTGTTACATCAACCTCATGGAATTTTTGCATTTTTTCGCTGAAATTAAAAATACATGATTGAAACAGCGGTACATATACCATTTCATATTCTTCCGTTATAAAATGAGTGCTGGTGTTGCGTAATTCAATAATTTTTTCCAGATTCATTCTTAACGGGTCTTTGTTGTTGGTAAAAACTTTCTCAATGCAGTTTTCCAGCGAAATTGTCCTGTCTTTGTTATCTTTGTAGTAAATGCTTTCTTCCCCGAACTTTTTAATTAAATGAGATTTCAGCATTAACTCCCAAGCATTGCAGATAAAAAAAGCAAAGCCTTCGACCCTGTACCTTATTGTCGGCTTATTGTATATTTCAATAGCCAAAATAAAGGCTTCCTGTGATTTACATAATAGTTGTTCTGTTAATTTTATAGTCATATTTACCTCGCTTTCACATCATACGGGGTTTGCTTGAAGGTGATATTCAGTTCTTTTAGTTTCGCACTGCTCAAACGAGAGGCTTCACCGTAGATTATTTTCTTGCCGCTAAATGGTTCTTTTGGGTTTGGCAGGGCTTCGTAGATTTTTGAGGTTAAAACATTCCCGCCGTCAACTTTTTTATCACCTAAAATTCCGTTGTACAAAAGATAATATGCGGTTTCGTTGTGAACGCCAAGCAGCGGTGATTTTTCACATTGCAGAAGCGGAGTTTTTGTTTCTACAAACCAGATATGGCTTGCTAAGGTTTTGAAATCAACTTTGGGGTTGATGTTACCGTTTTCATCAAAGACTGTTTCGCCTAAATCGTAGAATGTAAATCCGCCGCCGCCTTGCCAGTTAACAGCCTTTGAAATCCCGCCCTGTTCTCCGTCAATCACGGCTTTTAGTCTTGGAATACTTGTTGTAATCGCATGTTCACCCATTTCAATTCCAATATAATGTCGGTTCATCTTATGCGCCACCGCCGCAGTTGTTCCTGAACCTAAAAAGCTGTCTAAAACAAGGTCATTTTCATTAGTAACAAGATTTAATAAATGCTGAATTAAAACTTCAGGTTTTGGCGTGTCAAAAATTTTTATGCCTAAAAATAGCTCTTTTAATTCTATTGTAGCGGTTGATGCTGTACCTATTTTAGTAAGTAATGTACCATGAGCTGAATATGTAACTCTGCCATCTCGGATTTTTTTATATAATAACCAGCGTCCATTTTCATCTTTTACAAAATCGACATCATTATTTGCTATCAATTCATCCATTTTAGCTTTGCTTACACGCCATCTACCGTCAGTATTGTCTGGTCGAAAAGGATATATTTCTTCGCCGCTTGGAGCAGTTACTGCATAATACATTGTAGGGCGGTCTTCTCTTCTATCACCTTGTCCCCATTGTCTTAATTGTTCCCTTTTATAGCTTCCTTTTTCATCACTATAATTACCTTTATTTGCTACATTTGTTATCTTTTTGAAAGATACTTCCTGTATATTTTTTGCATAGCACAAAATATACTCATGATTTTCAGCAATATGTCCTATTGTATTACCTTGACCGCTTCTTGCTTCCCAAATAAATGTACATACAAAATTACTTCTTCCAAAAATTTCATCACAAATAACTTTTAAATAAGCGTGTTCTCTGTCATCAATAGAAATAAGTATTAACCCGTTTTCATTCAATAATTCTCTTAAAAGTTCAAGTCTTGGATATAACAACGAAAGCCAGGTTGAATGTTCCAAATTATCATCGTATTTTTCAAAAGCCGAACCGGTATTATACGGCGGGTCTATGTATATACACTTCACCTGCCCTTTGTAGTATGGCAAAAGCGCCTTCAAAGCCTCAAGGTTATCACCCTTGATGAGCATGTTGCCATTAGGTTCACCGTAAGACAATTCGGAATCAGCCTGCAAAAGCCGATACGGCACTCTGTCCGCCGTCTTAATCGCTTCGCCCTTATTCAGCCACTCCAATATCGGCATACTTCACCTGTTCCTGTATTCTTTACTCCATAATTTTACCATGAACACAGCAGGTTTTTATGTTTTTTATTTCTGATTCGTTCCGGTGTTAAGCCTTTAGGTGCAGGGTTTTTTTTTGTTTTTATACGCTTTCTGCTTGGTTGCTCGTATTAAATGAGTACGCGCCGGCAAAGCCGGACGCTTTACGCTCTGCTCGCAATCCGCTTTTCTTCTTCCGGAACAAAATCAAAGAATTTAAACATTTCGTTTATAGTGCGGTTGTTGTATTTGTCAGGATTTTCGCCCCGGTCTTTTAGCATTACAGACGCGGTGTTTTGCAGTTCCCAAAGCTGAAGCGGTCGTGGCGGAGGCTTCTTCGAGTCAAATTGCTTCATCCAATCAAAAACCGTGCGCCGTGAAATTCCAAGCCGTTCTGCGATTGCGTCTGCGTTCAGATGCTCTATGAAATCCTTGTTTTAAATGGTTTACACACACATCAATGCCTCTGAGTGCAGATAAAATCCCGTTAGTGCAGCTGCATCTCTATCTGCTAAAACCGCTGAAAAGTAAATATATCTTGAAACTTACCCTAATTTGCCCCAAGTTTTTCGGAGTATTTCTTTATATTTTGCACAAAAAAAAGGGAGTATTGGACTCCCGTTGGAATTAAGAATAGCTGGAAGTATGAAAAAGATTTAATTATATTAAACTTAATTTGAAAGGATTTGGCAATTACCCGACTAAGCTATATATTTTTCATTCCAAACAAAGTTTCGTCCCGGAATAAGTGTATTATAGACTCTTTATGAGAAATCCCGGCAGGTTAGGGCTTTGGGCAAGTTAATATTTCTTTACATGAGGGGTTGACAAAATTTCTTTTATGGTTTATATTGAAAGCATAAGATGAAGTGTTTAAATAACACTTAAAATAACTTCATCATAAAGGAGGTATTAATGCTTGTTGTTAATCCGATAAAACTGAATAACCCCGTTGTTTTTAAAGAAAGCAGTTCAAATAATTTAACCCCAAGTGCAGCAATCCTTGCTCTGCAAACACCCGGCGCCAAGCTTAAGTTTGAAAAAGACTACCGCTTGACGCAAAATGCGGATGTTGTTCAGCGAAACAGCCTGCTGGGAATTCTTAATGCAGTAAAAAATAAATTTGTCAAGGCTTATAATATAGCAGCACCCCGTAAAGCTCCGGAAGAAGTTTCATTTGTAGCGTAAGCTTTATATATTGGCTTCGCCGTCGGATAGTTTATTGAAGGCTTTCCGGCTTCCTTCTTCTTCGCGCGCGATATTGTATGCATAATCGGTTGCTTCTTTATCCCGCGCTATGGCTTCTTTTAATCCGGTCAACCGGTCAAGACTAAGATTTTCCATGCCAAGCTGTTTTTTTGAGTAAAGGTATTTTTTAAAAAGCTGCTGGGACTTGTAATCAAAGCCCGGCAGCTTACATTTCAGGGCGTACCACTTGTAAAACTGATGAATCATATAAAACGGACTGATTTCTCCTTCCCGCATAATAAACATGGGTTCGCTTTTCGTACGGAATCCGTTTTTTGTAACTATGTTCAGATACAGTCCTTCAAAGCCGCAGTGTTCTGTTATCAATCCTTCTTCTTCGCTGATTAAATTAAGGATTTTGTCGGCATTTTTTAACTTGCATATTTTTGTACCGTGATTTTCTATATAAGCAAGAAGCTTGCAGGGGTCATTGTTATTGGATTTCAAAATTTCTTCAATATTTTTTTTGACAAGGGCGGCATTTTTTTGGGTTTCCGCATTCAGTGTCATGATTGTATTTGAGTCCATAAAAGTTTTGGAAGCGGAACTGACGGAGCTGTGTTTTAGATATTTCCCCAGCCTGATTGCTAAAGTTCTTTCCTTGATTGAAAGGAAAAAATAAATTATTTTTCTGAATATATTCATAACAATATTATACACTTAAAAAGGGAATAGGTGAATAGGTGATAAAATTAGTTGAAAGGTTGAAGGGTTGAATGGTTGAAAAGGCGCTAGTTTCCAGTCTCTACCCCCCCTGGTCTCTGATGGAGGGTTTTATTGATAACGTCATTGCGAGGAGCTTGCACAGCAAGCGTCGAAGCCATCCAGGAAATTCAACGTTTTGACTGGATTGCCGCGCTCCCGCTGGTCGCTCGCAATGACGCGGCAAGAGAAGGTGAATAGATGAATAAGAGGTATGGAGGGCTGGAGGGATAGCTAAATTAGTTGAAAGGTTTACAAAGCGAACAGGCAAAGAATGAGCCAGCCGGTATCCCGAGTGGAACGAGGGTGAAGGGTTGAAAAGAAATGCAGTACAGGAAACCATGCTAGTCTCTAGCCCCTAGTCTCTAATAGTTATTCTTCAACAGGCGTCGGTTCTTCAACTGCCGCTTCAAGAACTTTTTCCGCCGCCGCGGTTTCTTTTGACGGTTCGCAAACTGTAGCTTCTTCGACTGCAACGGTAATGGCCGCTTCCGCTTTTTCGGCTTCTTTTTCAGCTTCTTTAGCGGCTTTAGCATCTTCTTTCGCCTTTGCCGCCGCTTCTTTTTCAGCATCTAACCTTGCTTTTGCTTTTTTGGAAAGCTTAACGGTTTTTGATTTTTTGTAATTCAAAGAGCCGTCGGCATTTGCATTATCAATTAAATATTTAACGGTTTCGGTTGGCTGTGCGCCTTTTTTAATCCATTCCAGCGCCGCTTCTTTATTCAGTTTCATAATTTTAGTTTTCGGGTTGTAATGCCCGAGTTCCTGGATCGGTTTGCCTTCGCGTTTGGTTGTGGAGTTAATTACAATAATTCTGTATGCGGGAGCTTTTTTAGCGCCCAGTCTTTTTAGCCTGATTTTTAACATTTTTGTTTTTCCTTTATGATTTGTAACAAATGAGGAACAACCGCCGCTTGCTGCTTCCCGCGGAACAGAGCAGGAGGAATTACCCGTTCCGTTTTTAATAAAATCATAAATATAACCAATAATCAAGCTTTCGTTACAATTTGATAAAAGAAAATTGCGGCATTATAATAGTGTTATGATTGATGACAGCAGACTTACAGAGTTTAAATCGGGAGTCAAAGCCAGACTTAACGAAACCTCTCTTTTTCAATATAAAGGTCAGGTTTCAAAGCTTTTGGGTTTGACGGTTGAGGTTAAGCTTCCGGGTTTAAAGATAGGGGATTTATGTTTTATAGAGACCTATGACGGCAGACAGAAGCCTGCGGAAGTTGTTGCGTTTAAGGGTGAGGTTGCGCAGCTGCTTTTGCTTTTGGACGGTGAAGGTATAGGCCAGGGTTCTCTGGTAACATCTACCGGAAAGCCCATTATAATACCTGTCGGGGATTTTTTGCTGGGGCGCCTGGTTGACCCTATGGGTACTCCGCTTGACGGAAGACCTTTGGATACAGCCGGAGCGGTATGGCGTTCTATTGAAGGCCCTCCTCCCGGACCGTTTGAAAGACCTATTATTACGGAAATGTTTTCAACGGGAGTTCGTGCGATTGATTCATGCCTGACTTTTGGTACGGGACAGAGGATGGGTTTGTTTGCGGGTTCAGGGGTAGGTAAGAGTACGCTTTTGGGGATGATTGCGAGGAATTCCGATGCTGACGTGAACGTTGTTGCGCTAATCGGCGAGCGCGGACGTGAGGTTAAGGAATTCATAGAAGACGCGCTCGGCGAGGAAGGCATGGCAAAATCAGTGCTTGTTTGTTCAACCGGCGACCAGCCGCCGCTGATAAGACAAAAATGTTTGCTGTCCGCAACAGCGGTATGCGAGTATTTTAGGGATAAAGGTAAAAAAGTTTTCTTAATGACGGATACTGTTACACGCTGCGCAATGGCGGGCCGTGAAGTGGGGCTGTCTATCGGTGAACCGCCCACGATGAAAGGTTACCCGCCTTCAATTTTTTCATGGCTGCAAAAGGTTCTGGAGCGCGCGGGAAACAGCCCGAGAGGCTCAATTACGGCGCTTTATACGGTATTAATGGAAGGGGATGATATTTCTGACCCGATTGTGGATACTGTTCGCGGAATTGTTGACGGACACGTTTTCCTGTCCAGAAAAGTTGCGGAAAGCAACCATTATCCGGCAATTGATGTTCTGGGGAGTATTTCGAGACTTATGTCCGCGATAGCAACGCCGGAACATAAAGACGCGGCGGCTAAAATGAGAAAGATTCTGGCTATGTACCGCGAAAATAAGGATTTGATTGATGTAGGCATGTATCAGCCGGGTTCAAACCCTAAACTTGATATAGCAATTGAAATGATACCGCATGTTAATGCTTTTCTTCAACAGCGGACTTCCGACAGCGTAAGCATGGACACAACAATTCAGACGCTGGTTGACATGATGAAAGGTATAGATATATAATGAATTTGGTAAAAAAAGGAGGAATGGTTATGAAAAAAGAATTAAAAAAAGGATGTAATGCAGGTATAGCGCCACTTTCGGGGGGGGGGGGGGGGGCTTTTTAGCGGCTTACTGCAAAGCTTTAAGCCAGCTTTATTAAAAAGAAATTTCTAGA
>JAISCP010000104.1 GCA_031265495.1 Heliobacteriaceae bacterium
ACTATTTAAGTATATGATATACTACAATGAGTACCGTCCCCATCAGGGAATCAACGGCAAGAAGCCGGCGGAGTTAAATAATGAACTATCTAAGAAATTGTAACAATTTTTGTCACCGAATTACCTAACCTATACAAGGATGACAGGATGGTTATGGTTTGATTTTACCAATCCCAATCACTTATTCACTGATGTCAGGGTAACGAAAATTGAATCTTAATGTCGACACGACCTAGTCTCTAATGGGTGGTTTTATTGGCCAGGATAGCCATTGTTGAAGTTCAGAAATGCCGTCTATCATTGAAACTTGTGCCTCTATTTTCTGGGGAACTTCGTTAAATTTTTTATAAAGCCGAAACTTTGTTGATGAATTTTTACCTGATGACTTTATTTTGGCTGTTACGAGGCCGGCATTTCCTAAAATAAGTTCTACATCTGTATTTGGGTCATCCGAATAAGACCTTTTCAATGCTGCAAGCGCCGGTTCTATTTTTTGGCTTATATATAAATCAAGTTTTTCTCCGGTAAATTTCTTATTAATTATTTTACTTATATCCGTAATGGTAAAATTCTGCTTGTAACCTTGAAAATTAACGCTCGTCACATTTGTTGTTTTCATGTCATCCTCCTTTTTTATTTATTAAAATATGAACATAATTTTTTTTGCTAGTTTTTGTATTATAATTAAAAAGTTATGAAATATCATTTTATCGCAATAGGCGGAATAGGGATGAGCGGACTGGCGGAATACTTGCTGGAGCAGGGCTGTGAGGTTTCGGGGTCTGATATTTGCGGGAGCAAATACACTCATAAGCTTGAAAAATCCGGTGTAAAAGTTTTTATCGGACACAAAGCGGAAAATGTTCCCGGAGACTGCACAGTGGTTGCGAGTACGGCGATTAGGGAAGATAACCCCGAACTTCTACGGGCAGAGGAATTGGGGTTAAAAATATTACACCGTTCGGATTTGCTGGCGCAGATTGCAAATAACAGCGGCAAGTTTTTCTTGGGCTATTGCGGCATGCACGGCAAAACCACCACAAGCGGGCTTGCCTCTTATGTTCTGGCAAAAGCCGGATATGAACCGTCTTATGTTGTCGGCGGTTTTGTGCCGGAATTGAATTCAAACGCACAGTGCGCGAACGGCGGCTATTTTGTTGCGGAACTTGACGAAAGTGACGGAACACTGGTTAAATACAAACCAAATCTCGCGGTAATAAACAATATTGAACCTGACCATCTTGATTTTTTCACCGGCGGACTGGAAGATATTCTGAAAAATTTCAGCCGGTTTCTTGACGGGTCGGACGCTGTTGTAATCGCCAATAATGACTGTGAGAACACAAGAACCCTTATTCAGAGGCGCAAAACCGTGACTTTCGGGTTAAACGATGCGGACTATACCGCGAAAAATATTGAATACAACGCTGATTTTACGACCTTTGACGTGTATTATAAAGGTGAATTTTTGGCTGATTTGAAAATTATCCTCAAGGGCGAATATAATGTTTACAATGCTCTTGCTGTATTCGCAAGCCTGTGTGAAGCGGGCGGGCCTGTTTTGGGTAAAGCTTTAGGCTGTTATTTTGCGGAATTTACGGGCATGGGGCGCCGGTTTGAAAAGGTTGCGGAATTTGGCGGAATTGTTGTTTACGATGATTACGCGCATCATCCGACCGAAATTAAAGCAGCGCTTTCCGCTGCTAAGTCATTTAAAGATAGAAATGTTGTTGCGGTTTTTCAGCCGCACCGTTATACGAGGTTCCAAAAGCTCTGGAATGAATTTGCGGACTCGTTCGGGAATGCCGGAAGAGTAGTTGTAACAGACATTTACAGTGCATCTGAAGAACCGGTTGAGGGTGTAAGTTCCGAAAAATTTGCCGTTGAGTTATCGAAAAGGCTGAATGTTCAGGCAGAACACATGAGCGGCGATATGAGAGAACTTGCACGGAAGCTGCTGCCAACGCTCAAGTCCGGTGATATTGTTATCGGCATGGGCGCAGGTACGATTACCTGTCTGGGCAGGGAGCTTCAGGAGGCGGTTGTTGCAAGCGGAATATGATACAGGTAAATTGACAACTTTTAAAATTGGCGGAAAAATTAAGGAAGTTTATTTTCCGGCAAGCGTTGAAGAATTTTGCGCTTCCGAATTCAATGACGTAAAAGTTTTCGGAAATCTTTCAAATACCCTTGTGTCTTCGTACGGTTACAGCGGCGCAGTGGTTTTAACATCCAAAATGGATGAAATCAGGATTGAAGACACAAAGATTTACGCGGACTGCGGGGTAAAAGGACCGGTTTTGGCGCAGCAGGCCGCAAAACTCGGTTTGAGCGGACTGGAATTTATGGCGGGTTTTCCGGGTTCTGTGGGCGGGGAGGTTTACATGAACGCCTCTGCCAACGGGCAGTCAGTCAGCAGCGTAATTGTAAACATTATACTTTATTCAAAAGACAGAGGCGCTTTCACTCTCAAAAAAAGTGAAATGGAATTCGGCTACCGCTCATCTGTCTGTCAGCGCGGAGGTTATGCCGTGCTTGGCGCGGAGTTTGAGTTGGAGCGCAGACCGGCGGAAGAAATTAAAGCGAAAATGCAGGAAAATCTGGCGTTTCGCAAAAGCCGCCAGCCGGGTTTGGCGCTTCCTAATGCCGGAAGCGTTTTCAGAAATCCTCAAGGGGATTTTGCCGGCCGGCTGCTTGAAGACGCGGGGGTGAAAGGCTTAAAATACGGCGGGGCGAAAGTTTGGGAAAACCATTCTAATTTTATTTTAAATGAAAATCAGGCATCCTCAACAGATGTTCTTGAATTAATGCTGCTGATGTATAATAGAGTTAAGGAAAAATCCGGTATTGAACTTGAGCCTGAAATAGTATTTTTAGGCGGAAACAACGCAAGAGAGATTGAAATATGGGAAACATTGACAAAAACACAAAAATAGCGGTTCTGTGCGGCGGAATGTCTTCCGAGCGCGAGGTTTCGCTGCGCTCCGGCAAAAATTGCCATGCCGCGCTTCGCAGATTAGGCTTTAAAAATGCCGAATTGGTTGACGTTGACTATAATATTGCCGAAAGGCTTACAAGCGGCAAATATGAAATCGCATATAACGCGCTTCACGGAAAATACGGGGAAGACGGCTGTATTCAGGGGCTTCTGGAAATACTGCGGATACCGTACACAGGCTGCGGCGTTATGGCAAGTTCCGTGTGCATGAACAAAGAGTATACAAAAAGGCTGCTTGCCGGCGTTCCTCTTGTAAAATCCGTTTTCGTGCGCGCGGGAGAAGACGTCCGGGCAAAAACAAAAATCCTGAAATACCCTTTAATTACAAAGCCCGTGAGTGAAGGTTCCAGCTTTGGAATGACAAAAGTTAATTCGCCGGACGAGCTTCAGGCAGCCTATGAAGAAGCCGTTAAGTATAATCCTGACGTTTTAATTGAGGAATACCTTGTAGGAATAAGCGCGACAGCGGGGGTTTTGGAAAATAACGGAGAAGTTTTTGCCACTGAGGTTTTGGAGCTTCGCCCGAAAAAAGAATGGTATGATTACGAAGCAAAATATACAAAAGGCATGACAGAATTCATACTGCCTGCGCAGATTAGCGGTGAAATGACCGCGCAGGTTAAAGATATTGCGGTTAAGGCCTTTAATGCCGCAGGCTGCAGCGGTGCAGCCAGAGTGGATTTTCTGATTGCGGACGCTCCTTATGTTCTGGAAATCAACACAAGTCCGGGTATGACCGATACAAGCGACCTTCCGGCACAGGCAGCGGCAACGGGAATAGATTACGATAATCTGGTGTTACTAATTTTAAACAGCGCAGGGTTAGATAAATGACGGAAGGCAATAAAGGTATTTCTGATATAGACAGTGTCCGTACGGCTAAAATCCAGCAGCGTCAAAGAGTTATACGCAAGGGCAAAATGAAACGGGAGCGCACGCGGGGGGTTGTAAGATTTGCGCTGACAGTATTAATTCTTCTTGTATCTTATTATACCGCTAAAAGTTCACTGTGGTTCATAAAACAAAAACCCGGCAGAATTGAGATAATCAACAATAAAATAGTTCCTTCGCAAAAAATTTATACTATTTTGAGACACAATGAAATTCCGCATAAGCCGATTTATTTGCTTAAAACTTCCGATTTAAGGAAACAAATTCTTGAACTGCCTCCGGTTGACAATGTTTATATAAGAAGATATGCTTTTCCGGCAAGAATACAGATAATTATACGTGAAAAAGTTCCGGTAATTACCATATATCCCGGCTTGGATACTGCGCCGGCGGCTTTTTTGACGCAGGACGGCAGGCTTATCGGGCGCGAATATCTTCCCCTGAGCGAAGATTATAAGACTATTCCCGTACTCTCTTACGGGAGCGGCGGGGATGATTACCGCAAATGGGATGAGGCAAAAGTGTATGAAATCCAGAAGATTGTTAAGTACGTGGAAACATATTCACAGGAGCCGGTGGAGTATTTGGATTTGCGAAACCCGAAAAATGTTTTTGTTAAAATACAAACAGCCGCTGTCCGGCTCGGACAGCTTGACAGCAGCGTCTATGACAGAATTGCGCGAATTCCCGCAGTGCTTCCGCAGGTTAAACTGCTGAGCGCTAAGGTTAAATACATTGATTTGAGCTGGGAAAAAGTTAATTATTTGAAGTTGGAATAAGTTTTGGGGGCGTGGCGCCGCTTGCGGCGCCA
>JAISCP010000128.1 GCA_031265495.1 Heliobacteriaceae bacterium
ACAATAATTCTGGCGGCATTTGCTCCGTTAATGACGCGGCGGATGAAAAGCAATATGTCCAGTAGCGGCGGCGGGGAATCTTTATGGGCAGAGTTAGCAACAAACGGGCCGGGCATATATTACGGCACAGGCAATGCCGAAAGCGTAATAATAGGAGCCGCCACTAAAGCCACAACAGACAATGCCCGTCTGATATTAAATAAAGGCGCTAACACTCCAAATTATATTTTATTTAAAGAAGGAGCAAACACCCGTGCAGGTTTGTATATTGATGATTCGAAGATGTACTTTGGAGGTGTTCCTGCAGATAAAACAGGGAATAGTAATACAGGTTTCGGTATTGAGGCATTGTCTAGCAACACCACAGGGAGTGGTAACACCGCCGTGGGGCATGGTGTATTGGATGCCAACACCACAGGGGGTGGTAACACCGGCGTGGGTAATAAGGCATTGCTTAAGAACACCGAAGGGCATGCTAACACCGGGCTGGGGCTTCAAGCATTGTCTGGCAACACCACAGGGGAGTTTAACACCGGCTTGGGTAGTGGTGCATTGCTTAGCAACACCAGAGGAAACAATAACACCGGCGTGGGTTATCTTGCATTGGCTGGCAACACCACAGGGTATAATAACACCGCCGTGGGTAATGAGGCATTGGATGTCAACACCACTGGGTATGAGAACACCGGCGTGGGGTCTTATGCATTGCAGAAGAACACCACTGGGTTTGATAACACCGGCTTGGGTTATGGCGCATTGGCTATCAACACCGTCGGGATTGATAATACCGGCTTGGGTGCTTGGGCATTGGAGTCCAACACCACAGGAAGTGCTAACACCAGCTTGGGTAGTAATACATTGCCGAAGAACATCGGTGGGAGTAATAACACCGCCGTGGGTATTAGTACATTGCTGAACAACACCACAGGGAGTGGTAACACCGCCGTGGGTGCTGGTGCATGCCAGAATGTAACTAGCGGTTCAAATAAGACCTGTATAGGAGAAAATTCAGGCCCGACGAGTACTACAACCAGCACAGACAATCAAGTGTGGATAGGCAGAAATGTCAGTAGTGTTTATATACCCGGCAGCCTTGAAGTTAGCGGTACATTTACTAATCCTTCCGATAAACGCCTAAAAAATATTAAAGGCGAAAACATAAACGGGCTTGAAAAGATTAAACAAATAAAGGTGTTCAATTATACCCTTAAAGACGACAAAGAAAAGACTCCCCGGGTCGGCGTAATAGCGCAGGATTTGCAGAAGATATTCCCTGATGCGGTAAGCAAGGGTTATGAGGGATTTTTGGCGGTTCGTACGGAAGACATTCTCTATGCATTAGTCAATGCGGTAAAGGAGCTGGACAAGAAAATAGATGCAGCAGTTGTTAGCGTGAAGGAACAGTGCCGGATCCTGAAACGAGTTCAGGATGACGCGGCTGGGGTTCGTAATGACGTTGCGGCTCTGAAAAAAGAGAACAGACAGCTAAAAGCCCAAAACAAAGCGCTTGAGGCACGGCTTTCCCGACTTGAGGCGAAAATTAGTAAATAGTGAATAGGAAACAGGGAACAGCAAAGGATTGTCAAAAACCTGCCATAACCTTCCTGTCATCCTGAACTTGTTTCAGGATCTGGCCACCGATAAAAATATACAATCTCTGTAAAGTTTTCTTCCTCGTACAGATTGACAGATGTTGCAATGACATTGAGCAGATAGTGTGATTTGTCATGTGCCAGACCCTGAATCAAGTTCAGGGTGACGTGGAGGTTATGATGTGATTTGTCATGTTGCAGATCCTGAAACACCGGAGGTCAATCCGGTCGTTCAACATGACAGGATGGTTATGGCGGGCTGTGACAATCCTTTGCTGTTCCCTCCTCCATAATCACTTAAAA
The DNA here is from genome assembly GCA_031265495.1 of Heliobacteriaceae bacterium. Taxonomy (GTDB): domain Bacteria; phylum Cyanobacteriota; class Vampirovibrionia; order Gastranaerophilales; family Gastranaerophilaceae; genus UBA947. The sequence continues at coordinate 1,896 of JAISCP010000128.1, forward strand.
ACCTATAAAACCCTCATCCGGTACTGCGTACCACCTTCTCCCAGAGGGAGAAGGGATTAAACCATTCACCCTCGCTGCGCTCGGGATACAGACTCACAAGGCTCATTCTTCGCCTGTTTGCTTTGCAAACCCTTCAACTGTTCAACCTTTCAACTAAAAAGCTATACCTCTTAATTTCCTATTTACTAATAATCATTTAACTTCCGCTACTCCGGAACCATTCAGCGTCTGTTCCCCAAAAATTGGGACATGTTCTTTCCGCACATGTGAGGCATCTGACAGGATTGCTTTTCGTTCTGTTGTTCAGCGGCAGGAGCGGCAGCTTTCTCCAGCGCAATATCTTTTGCTCTTCTGCGTCTGGTCATCTTGTCGCAGATATCTGCCAGTGAGGCAATAAACAGCGGAATAAGTACAATCGTAGAAATGAAGCCAAAGAAACTGTTCATTGTTTTTGCGGAATTGACAAGTTTGTTTTTGGAATTTTTCAATATTCTTGTTATCTCTTTAGCAGCGTCAGAATCCTTAGAGAACGCGGCTTTTATTTCGTCTTTGGATGCGTCTTTTAATTTTTTACCCAGAAGCTTTTCTGTCTCTTGTTTGATATTTTTGTCTAAAGAAAGCGCTTTTTTCACGTTTCCGCCGTTTTTGTCTATAAATTCCAACAGCCCGTTAATACCGTTTTTGTATTTACCGACATCGCTGTATTTGGATTCAATTACACCGTTGCTGAGCACGTCAACTCCGCCGTTCATTTTCAGGTAATTCCCGATTTTAGTCAGAGTTGATTTATTATGGTCTTTAGGCTTAACATTAAGTGCGAGCCCTGAAAGTTTTGCAAAGCCGTTAGAGAAAATTCTTGAAAGAGCTTTTGCTCCGAACATAAGTGCAAAGAAGCTTGATGCGTCACGCGTAACAATTTCCGCAAGATCGTATTTATCATGCGACTGAACCAATCTCGGCGGAATACATGCTCCGTACAACAGCGCAAGCATTCCGGTTGCAGGGATTACAGGACCGTTAAGCTCGAAAAAGTCGGAAACCTTTTTCAGGTTCGGGCGCTCAAAAACACTTTTACCGGTTTTGGTAAAGAACGACGACGCCCCCCCGCCAAATGAAACTTCTTTGGGAACTTCTTTGGAAACCTCTTTGGAAGCATTTTTCTGAGGGCTATCAGGAGCCTTGCCGGCATGCTCGTTTTTAGCCTTATCCAAAGCTTCAGTAAATGCAGGATTATGCTTTAAGCCCATATTGTATATTTTCGGAATAACTGTCCAAAATACAGCAATACCCAGTATAGAGCTTATATTCGTCAAAACTCTTGTGCCCATGCGCCTGTGTGTGAAGTTTTCAACCGCTTTTTCAATACTTCCGCCATTTGATACAGCTTTTTTGGTGTTTTTGATTGCATCTCCGGTATAATCCCTTACGCTGTTAACAAAATCTTTAAAAGAACCTTTAACTGTTTTGCCTGACGTCTTGAGTTCCGCTGTTGTAAAGTCTGAAGATGCGGGCAGATATTGCTTTTTCAAATCCGTAAAGTCTTTAACGAACTCTTTTTGCAGCTCCTTAACAGCTTTTTTATCTTGCCTGCGGCTCCAGAATGATTTATTTTTCATTTTCTCAAATTGTTCATCAATATTAATTTGACGCTGCGCATAATTCTTTGCTATTTCCGTAATTTTTGCACCGGAAAGCTTACCCTCATTCAAATTGGAGTTTATGCTCGTTTTAAGAACATTTTCGTATAAATTTTCATAGAAAAGGGCTTTATTGTTCATTTCGGGATTTTTTGAGGCAAATTCAATAAAATTATCCTTAAAACCGTTTATGTAATTTAATTTAATGTTATTTGCCGCGCCGGAATATTTTTTAACTGCCGCAACTATACCTAAAGGTATGAAAAAAGAGCTTGGGCCGGTCAGGATTTCGCGCACACCTTCTTTACGGGCAAAATCCCAATTATATTTTTTTATCGGCTTACCGTTTTCATCGTATTCAGTCGGCTTCGGCAGCCCTGTTGCAGGGTCTATCGGAGGGCGGGTCAGACCTTTCCATATTCTCGGTGTAATGAATCCCAGTCCGTCCTGTATGATAAAAGACGCCGCAAAACCGCCGCGTTCAATCCCGTCCATAACGACAACAGGAACCTGCAAAAGGCTCATTGAGCCAAATGACGGCTGATTTTCACGTTTCTTCACACTTAATGATGGTTGTATTGCTTTTACTGACATTTTCCTACTGCAAGTTTAATCTACACATATATTTTAAAAACGTATCTGTCGTACTTATTGCCTTTTCCGGTGCCTAAATTTAAGAAAAGTTAACATAACGGCATGATTAAGTGTATTTATTATACTTAATCTTTAAAAATTTTTCAAGCGGATTACTACAATTATAGCAGAAAAATATACAAATCTTAACAAAAATGGACTGTAAAAGGCATGCTGACATTATTAGAGACTATCTTTAAGCATGCAACTACGCAAAACGATTGAAATCTCTTGAGGTTAAAATCCTTGGCGTACCGGAATGTTTTAAGCAAAAACTCAAACTCGCTTACCGGTATACTGCGAAATTTGACAACTAGGTCATGTCGACATTAAAATTCAATTTTCGTTACCCTGATATAAGTGATTGGGATTGGTAAAATTAAACCATAACCATCCTGTCATGCTGAACTTGTTTCAGCATGACAGGATGGTCGTTCAGCGTTATGTTTTTATATTGAATGTCCACACTGCCTAATCACTGTTTACTGACTCCTATTTACACTGTTTTTGTCAATTCATTTATATCAACACCGAGAGTTTTGGCAATATCAATAACTTTTAATATTGTAGGGTTTTGCCGCGCTGTTTCAATCATGCTTATTGTTGTTCTTGAGGTATTAATCCTGTCGGCAAGCTCCTCTTGTGAAATCTCTTTTTTCAGCCGTGCTATTTTAATATTCAAGCCGAGTGTTTTCAAACGTTCTTTAACCATAAATTAATTTTATGCACTTGACAGGAATTAATCTATAAGATATATTTAATTTGTGATAATTATATCTAACAAAAATAAATTAAATGTAGCACAAAAAGGGTTTACCCTTGCAGAGGTATTGATAACATTAGGGATTATAGGTATCATAGCGGCGTTGACTATGCCTGCGCTTATATCCGATTATAAGGAAAAAGCCACTGTAGCCAAGCTTAAAAAAGTATACTCAATATTTTCTCAGGTAATGCTGCAAGCACAGGCGGAACATGGCAT
>JAISCP010000144.1 GCA_031265495.1 Heliobacteriaceae bacterium
GGGCTGTCTTGGAAGTTCTAGTGTCAGGAGACCGGCATGCCTTTTACCCCACCCCGAAATTCCTGTAAGGAATTTCGACCTACCTCTCACGAAACGATACTTTGTCTTGGATTACCGGCTGTACGGGGAAGTAAAGCTTACGGAAGTAGCCTAATGCGTTTTTTTAGGGTCTTGAAGCTTTAATAATTTCATAATCGGGTGTACAACAGCATGACTTACATGCGGTGCAAGCACTGCAAGCCCGAGAACCGAGCCGATTATGCTTCCGAGCTCAATTGCTCCTTTTACAAGCGGATATTTTTCGGGATTTTCGGAGTTCAGCATATTGCGGACTTCAGGGGTAAATTTGTCTTTGAATTTGTTACTAAGCGCCGCAGCTCTGTCAGCTTTGCTCTCTTTGGCAAGTTTGTGGTAGTCTAAAAATTCATGCGCATTTTTGAAATATTTAAAACTGCTTTCGTCTTTAAAGATATGGTTTTTGGCAAGCTTGAAAGACCCGCTTTTAAAAACAGGTATTACCAGCGCAAGGTAAACTCCCAGACAGGTCAACTGGTAAAGCAGTTCTTTTGTTGCGGCGTATTTTTTTGTTTCCGGCTTAATATCTTTATCAATAAGTATAAAAGCAGGTCTGCCGACAGCTTTCATTGTTGTTTCAATAGTTACTGCGGCGGCTGTATTTTGCGCCAGATTGGCGAGCGCGGGGTTTGCGATAATATTTTGAATCATCATACGCCGCCTACTTTCATCCCGTATTGGGGACGGTTATAAAAAGTGTGCAGGCGGGGTTTATCAACGCTGTTAAAAGAATTATACGCAGTAACAGGCTTTGGATTGGTATTTTTTTTCTTTATTTTTTCCATAAGCGGTTTTATGGCGATTGAGCAGAGCGCCGGAATTACAAAAAGCGCGGCAACACAAACCCCGAGAAACATCAGATTTTCTTTGGACTTACTTTGCAGCGCCTGAGGCATTTTTTTTGATAAACCCGCCATGCCTCTGCTCAGAGCAAAGTAAGTCGGAATAGCAATGACTTCTGTCAAACCCTCTCTTATAGCGGTATATTTTTTAGTTTCGGGGTCTTCCGTTTTGTCCATCATTGTGAACATCGGACGGCAAATACCCTTAACCAGCGCGATTGCCATCACTGCATAAGCAGGGTCGTTGTTTTTTCCTAAGGAATTACATAGTTTTTTTAAAGAGTTGAAATTTGCCATTATACCTATTTAATAAAGCTGAATGTTTTTTTTTGCTATTTTAACATAATATAATAAAAATAAGTTTACAATAGTATTAAAAAATCCGTTGACAGCATAATTTTTGGTGGTAATGTTAATGTACGGGGTACTCCTCCGGTCAGAAGGTAAAATGAAAGGACGAATTATGTTGAAGAAAACTCTTATTCTGGCAAGTGTGGTAACATTTGCGGCGGTTACGGCAGCTTACGCGGGCGAAGCTGGAAAACCTTGCGATTGCGATTGTGATTGCAAAAAGCCTGAAGTCAACTGCTTAAAAAAAGGACCGCAATTTGACGAAGCTAAAAAAGCTGAATTTAAAGCTGAAATGCAAAAAAGACAGGAAGAATTTGAAACCCGTCTGAAACTTACGGCTGAACAAAAAGAGCAATGGCGCTCTTTACGTGAACAAGAACATGAAGATATTGCTGTTCTGGTTAAAAAACTTGAGGCAAAAAAAGCGGAAATAGAGAAAGTTACAAGTTCTAAACTCTCTCAGGCGGCTAAAGATGCTAAAATAGAAAAAATTCGCGCCGAAAAAGAAGCGGTAAAAGCTCAAATAAAAGAAATTCGCGAAAAAGGCCGGACAGAATTTGAAGCCATCCTCACCCCGAAACAGAAAAAAGAATTGGAAAAAATAAAACTGGAAGGCAAAAAGAAATTTGAAGAAAGACAAAAGGCTAAAGGATGCAAAAAAGCTTTCCCGAAACCTGAAAAAGAATAAGAAAAATTTTCTGTAAAAGAACCGGTATACCGGTTCTTTTTTTATTTCGTCATTGATGTACATGTTAAGAAAAAATATTTTTGTCACCGAATTACCTAAACTATACAAGCATGACAGGGGCGCGATGATACGTAAAGTTCAGGAATTACGGAAATGGTTGTCTTCTTAAAAAATCTTGTAACTAATTACTTGACATGTGCAGCGGAATCAATAAGAAGTTACTAATGCCTTCTTCTTTTGTGCTATAATTCCGGTAAAGTTGAAAGGATTTTATGAATAAAGGTTTTATTATATCCGCAGTCATAATGATGTTTTTATGCGCGAAAGCTTATGCCGCAGCGATTGACAGCGTTATTTACGAAGCGGGAGTTAACAGAGGTACTGTTTTGATTTCGGTTAAAGATATATCCACCGGCAAAACAGTTTACGCTCTGAATAAAAACTGCCCGATTCCGCCGGCTTCCACTTTGAAATTACTGACTTTTTCCGCTGCAACGGATACTCTCGGCAAAGATTACGAGTTCACCACTTCGCTTTACAGCAACAAAAATAACGAGCTAATTCTGAAACTCGGCGCTGACCCTTATTTAACGTCCTCAAATATAAACAGCCTGATAACAGCGGCTAAGGATAAAAAAATAATTTCGCCGAAAGCATTTTACATTGACGATTACATAACAGATAAAAACGAATGGGGCGAAGGCTGGCAATGGGACGATGATCTTAACCCGCTTATGCCTAAGTTCAGCGCCTATAACCTTGATAAGAATTTGCTGTCTGTCATAATTGCGCCGACAAGAACAGGCGCGCCGGCACAAATTCATACAACAAAATTTTACCCGGTAAGCTTTTTAAACCTTGTTACCTCCGGCGCTCAGAATAATATAAGCTTCAGCCGCAGAAACCATATTTCACCGGATGCGGTTGCCGTTGAAGGCACTGTTAGTTCGCAGGTTACAAGAAATATTCCCGTGAATAACCCGCAAAGATACTTTATACTCAGGCTTGAAGAAGCCATCCGGCATGACAAACTTGACTATTACGGAGAATTTCAACCTAAAAAAGCAGACGGCAGTTTATCTTTGATTAAAGAAATTAAGCATCCGCTGCTGCCGGACGATATTCTCAAAAACAGCAGCAACTTGGCCGCCGAAACTGTCTTTAAGCTTGCGGGCGGAAAATTTTCCAACGAAACAGGTTCGCAGGAAAACGCTTACAAAATGCTTGAAGCCTATGCACAAAAAATCGGTCTAAATCTTAACGGCGCCAAAATAGCGGACGGCAGCGGGGTTTCCAAAAACAATCTGGTCACAGCAGATTTTATGACTAATTTTCTTGTGCTGCGCGCTGGACAGGAGGATTTTGAGGAATTTAAAAAAATGCTTCCGACAGCGGGCGAAGGCACGCTGGCTAACAGAATGCTGTATTTCAGAGATAATATCCGCGCGAAAACCGGAACCCTTTCCAATATAAGCGCTATAGCCGGATATATTACGGCAAAAAGCGGAAAAACTTACGCTTTTGACATAATGATTAATGACCCCGAAACAGACGGGAACGACAAAAAAGCTCTTGAAGAGCACATTCTAAGGGCAATTCAGGCAAAATATTGACGTTTTTTGCAGCCGTCAGTATAATATCTCATCTAAATAGTTGAATAACGAATCTTTTCCAGTATTTGGCAAACAGCCGGTTATCGTCCGCCCGCTGCCCAAACGATACGCTCCTGAACGAGCGTCTATATAAATATTCAGGGCAAAAATGTCTTGGCCGACTTTATTTGGTATTTTCATACCGTTAACATCAAACATGAAAAACGGCATGAAACCGCTGTTGTTGCTGAATTTATAAGGTATTATTATGCTGCCGTCACTGAGAACATAAACGTCATTGGTATTGTTTACATTATTAAGGCTAAACCCCGAGCACCCGGCTGCTGCCATATAGTCATACACAGGAACACAGCCGTCGGCAAGAGCATTGCCTTTGCATGTTTTTATTACATTCATATTTTTAGCAAATTGTTCAAAGAAATCCGGACATCCGGTCACGTTATCGCCGGAACTTGAATAATAACAGCCGCTGTCACCGTCAAAATCAATCATAACCGTTTTTAGCAGGTTTTGAGAGTATACAGAGTAAGCTTTTTTAAATTGATTTTTAAAACTAATCATTTGCATTTTGCTTATCAATGACGGCATGGTCAGAGCAGCTATCACACCGATTACGGCTAGCGTTATCAATACTTCCGCCAGTGTGAAGGCTGCTATATTTTCCCTCTCCCTCTGGGAGAGGGTGTCCGCAGGACGGGTGAGGGTTTTATTGTTATTAATTCCTATAAAACTCTCATCCGGCACTTCGTGCCACCTTTTTCCAGAAGGAGAAGGAAAAGCCCTTACAGGCGAAAAGCCTTGCAGGGAGCTACCAGAAAAGCCCCCCCCCCCCCCCCGAAAGTGCTTCTATGACTGCATTGTAGCCATTTTTAATTGTTTTATTCATAACCATACCTCCTTCTTTAAGTATCCTATCAAATTTTACACAAATTTGCAAGTGAAAATTTTCGTAACTGCGCTAACCTTTCGTCATGCTGAACTTGTTTCAGGGTCTATCAGTTTAATTAAAATGGATAAATTCCAAGCCCGGAATGACACTGATACGATAGAATGACGGAGAGGCATTGAAGTTCAGAGGATTTTTACGGGACAGTTCTGGAATTTATTTCAGCATGACGGGACGGTTATGGTGTGTTTTTACTAATCCTATTCACTATTTACTAAGCACTATTTACTAATTTCAATAAAACCCTCATCCGGCTTTCAGCCACCTTCTCGAAGAAGGGATTAAACCTTTCAACTAAAAAATATACCTCTAGCCTCTATTCTTAGGAGTCGACACAATCTTCACAACCATTGCAATAAGACCGGCTGCCAGTGCTCCGATTACAGCCGCATATATTTTGGCATTGGGCAGCAGTCCTTTAATATTTTTATAATCCGCTTTTAATGTTTTGTCTTTTAACATTTTTGCAATATCAGCGCCGCCGTCCAATACTTTTCTTGCCTCTGTAATCTTATTAACAGACTGCTTGCCGGAGTCTGAAACGAACTTCATAACATCATCCGAAAATGTTTTCTTAAATGTATCCTGATTTTGAGTAAGCAAGTCCTGTAAATTATATCTTCCCGGCGCAACGGCATACCCTGCGCCGCCGCCGATTGCAGCCGCGAAGACCCCGACCCATGCAGGACTTAAAGATGAATACCCGTCGATAGAATTTACCACGTATACCCTCCTATAAACACACTTATATTTTAACTCTTACAGGCTGTTTTTTATACCATAATTAAGGCAGAATTTACAACTTGTAACAATTAGAGAATCCTTATTTTATGTGTTATACTAAAGTTATGGAACCAAATGTAAATATAATTGTACCAACGCATAATCTTATCAAAAATGAACAGGCGGATGATTTTAATCTGCTTATATCGCTTCTGAGCAGGCAGACTTATCCGAACATTGAAGTCACCATTGTTGATAACGCTTCGGACGACGGCACTGTGGAAATGCTGAAAGATTATAAAAACAAAGGTTTTTTGAATTTTTATTCCGAACGCGATACCGGGAAATACAGCGCCATCAATAAAGGTATTATGCGTACAAAAGCAAAATATGTTGCATTTTTGAGCTGTGACGATTTCTATCATGATATTACGGCGATATACGATGTGGTGAATGTGATGGAAGATAATGAAGCGGATTTTTCTTTTTCGCCCGCCTACTGCAGGCACCCGGAAGGATTTGTGTTCCTGTTTGCTCCGGCAATGTATAACGCTTTCCAGGCAATACCCTGCCCGAGACAAGGTATGATGTTCAGACGCGCTATACTTGAAAAAATGAACTACTTTGATGAAAGATTTAAAATCATGTCTGATATGGACCTGATTATTGCATTAATTATGCATAAAGCAAATGCCGTGCATTTTGAAAGGAATTACACAACATACAAGCTGAGCAAAAAAGCAATTGAGCAGGAAGCAAAATGTATTGAGGAAACCAAGCTGGTTTTTCTGAAAAACTTCAAACATCTCTATCCTATTGATGATGATACCTTAAACAAGATGATAAATTATTCCAAATTTCCTCCTGCGCTTTTGGAAAAGCTTTCCACGTGCTTCCCTCCGGAAGACAAAGAATTGTTCTTTGAACGTTGTGAGCAGATGCACCAGCTTAGGTTAGAAGCGGCAAACGGAAAAAGATGATGAAGCGTAAACAAAAGATAGCGGTTATAGGCTGTGGTTTGTGGGGAAGAAATATTGTCCGTAATTTTTATAACCTGAATGTTCTTAACACAGTTTGCGATTTTGATGAGGATAATTTAAAGCAGGTAACGGAACAATACAGCGAAGTGAAAGTTACAAAAGATTTCAATGACATCCTTAATGACCCTGAAATTACCGCCGCTGCTGTGGTGACGCCCAGCCATACACACTACAAGCTTGTAAAATCAATTCTGGAAGCAGGCAAAAATGTCTATGTGGAAAAACCCGTTTCCACAGTTGCGCGCGAGGCAAAAGAGTTAACCGAACTTGCGCAGAAAAAGGGTCTTATATTGATGGTAGGTCATCTGCTCCTGTACCATCCCGCGGTTAACCGTTTAAAAATGCTTGTGCAGGAGGGTGCGCTGGGTGAGATAGTTTATGCGCAAAGCGACCGGCTGAATGTGAATTATTTTAAAAACGACCGCAGTGTAATGTGGGATTTGGCGCCGCACGATGTTTCAGTGATAAGCTATGTTACGGGCAAGGAACCCGTCAGGGTGATTTCCGCTGTCGGATGTTCGTCCGAACGTAATGAAATAATGGATATTACGCATATCGGCATTGAACTTGAAGACGGAGTTACGGCCATGATTTCAGACAGCTGGATTACGCCCCAAAAGCACGTTACGCTGCTCGTACGGGGAACAAAAGCTACTGCGGTTCTTGACGACACAGTGGCTGAAAATAAGCTTGTTCTTTTTGATAACTACACTCAGGGAAACCAAAATATCCGGCTGGATTACCTGGAGATTGAACCGCTGAAGCTTGAATGCCAGCATTTTATAAGCTGCTGCGAAACCGGCAGAAAAGCGCGTTCCGACGGAGACAACGGTTTTATGGTAACGGCTATTTTGGAAGAAGCGGAAAAAATAATGCTTGGAGAAAAAGTAAAAAAACTTGATGAAGTAAACTTTGCTTTGTCGAGGCTGAAAAGTATAAAACAGTTGAAAGGTTGAAAAGTTGAAGGGTTGAACGGTTTAAAAACCGACAAGCGCGTTCAACCCAAAAAGCAAAGGAGTTGCGAGGCAACTGTCGGAAGCCGGATAACATAGAGATGCTGAAACAAGTTCAGCATGACGTAATAAGGCGGTAATAGGTAGAACTAACTTGAGGTAATAAAAAAGAAAAAAATGGCAAACTTGATATCAATACTGCGAATATTTATTGCATTTTGGGCAATCGGGCTTTTATTTGCGCAGTCTTATATCTGGGCGCTTATTTTGACGATAATCGCATTTGCAATGGACGGGCTGGACGGCTGGGTCGCAAGAAAACTCAACGAAACATCCGGCTTAGGTGCGGTTTTAGATATTATGGGAGACAGGATTGTTGAGGCTTCATACTGGATAGCCTTCGCGGCGCTTGGCCGGCTTAGTGTACTGTTTCCCCTAATCTGTGTTACAAGAGCGTTCGTAACGGACAGCTTGAGAAGCGTTGCGCTCTCACAGGGATATACGGCGTTTGGTGAAAAAAGCATGCAGAGTTCAAAAATCGGCTATTTTATCTGTTCGTCAAAATTTATGCGGATAAGTTACGCCGTTGCAAAAGTTCTTGCTTTCATATTGCTGATTGCAGCCCAAATATACCCCGTTTTGTACATTCCTGCGCTAACCTTCGCCTGCGCAGCGGTAATATTCTGCGTTGTGCGCGCACTGCCGGTAATCTTCGAAAGCGGAAAGCTTTTCAGGCATGATTAATATTGTACTTTACGAGCCGGAAATTCCCCAAAACACAGGAAATATCATAAGGCTCTGCGCCTGCTGCGGAGCAAGTTTGTATCTTGTCGGGAAACTGGGATTTTCGCTTTCGGATAAACACATGAAACGTGCCGGACTGGATTACCGGGACAGCGCGGACTTGCACCGTATCAGCTCTATGGAAGAACTATCGGCTCAAAACAGCAGCGCAAACTTTTACTACTTTACAACCAAAACCGGCCGAAAATATACTGATGTAGTGTTCCGTCAAGGTGACTTTCTGGTGTTCGGTCCTGAAACACGCGGGCTTCCGGCAAAATACGTCAATGACAAAAACGCCGTAACAATTCCGATGATTAACGGACAGCGGAGCCTGAACCTGTCAAATTCCGCTGCTGTTGCAGCGTATGAGGTTATCAGACAGATAGGGATTTAGAATCCGTATTGGCCGTTAATCCCATGAGATGCATTTACATTTGTTTTCTGAGTAATTCCTGAATGCTCTGCAAATTTTACTGCGTTGTACCCTGAGTCAATAGCTGTCCTGTCAACAGTGGTGAGCTTACTGAATTTTTGCTGTAATACACAACTCTTACAAGCTAAACGGCCGGTAACACGCGAGGTAGCTGCGTTAATTGAAATTGACGGGATAAACATTTTTTATTCTCCTTTTTTTGTTTCTAAAAGTATTAAAACACAGAAAATATTTTTTTGCCAGACACTTTTAAATGAGTCGCCTCTCTCGCGGCAATGTTAAGCTATTGTTTCGTCATTGCTGCACATTCTAACTGCCGGTAAAATATTCGGAATAGTCCCTTTACGCATGGTTGGAATTTACGCAAGTACTCCCTCTCCCTAGCCCTCCCCCGTATGGGGGAGAGTGTCAATTTTTCATTGATATGTCATTGCGAGCGCAGCACTGTGCCGAACAAAATGATTAAGTATCATTTTGTGAGAGGAAAATCCAGTCAAAACCGTTGAATTTACTGGATTGC
>JAISCP010000057.1 GCA_031265495.1 Heliobacteriaceae bacterium
TTATCCGCACAAGCCGCTTGAAAGAGAAGACGCAGCTTTTATTGAACAGCTTTTAGAGGGTTTCTATTATGATACTCAAAGATTTTATAATAATATAAAGAAAGAAGGTTAAAATGTTAATACAAAAGATAAACGCAGGAGATATTACTTTTCAAAAAACTTTCCCTAAAGGGCATTTTTATACGCCGAACTCTAATACGAATTATAATGATTCTTATAAAAACAGCGGTACTTCATCAGAGGAGCCTGATGATAACTGCGGACTTGAACATCGGTATGGAGCGGTAATAACAAATAAGATACGCCTGATACTTGAAGGGGCATTATCACCGGAGAAGCCGTACGAAAAAACGGTGGATGATTGGAAATTTAAAATAACGGTTGGCAAAGATGTTACGGACAAAGATGGTAAGATTACAAAAGGGCTGCAAATTTGGGATATAACAAAAGGGAAAAGAAATGTACAATTAACAATGGATTTTAATGATATTGATGTAGTAAAAACTGTTGTTGTTCCTGATTATTATGACAAATTAACGAATAGAACATCACGTAAAGCGTTTTATCCGGAGAAACCGATTAAAAATCAAGATGTGAAAGAGTTTATATATGCAGGTTTAGATAAATTGTGTGATGGCGGGCTTAAAGGGGGGCATGTAGGAATGGTGCTACATAATATATTGAGGGTACTTGAAGATAAAGGGGTATTATCACCAAAACAGCCGTACGAAAAAACAGTGGATGATTGGAAATTTAAAATAACGGTTCTCTCAGAAATTAGAGGAGAGACGGGCACATTAAATGCAGGGATGCAAATTTGGGATATAACAAAAGGGGAAAAGAATGTATCATTAATAATAGACGTTAGTAGCTTAAAAAATCTTAATTACATACAATCGGTTATTGTTCCTGATTATTATAACAAATGGACACATCAAACATCAGATAGAAGAGAGTTTTTGTTTTATCCTAAGAGGCCGATTGAAGATGACGATGTGAAAGAGTTTGTAGATAAATGTTTAGATAAATTATATGAAAGTTTATCCCACTCTACTCCATAATAATTCTTGCGGGGTAGTTGCTTCTGAGAAGCTCGTTAACAAGAATTTGGGCTTTCTCGTACGAGGAAAAAGCGCCTGCCTGAATTGTGTATGCTCCGCCGATATTCCTGATGAACGGCTGAAGCCCCAGTCCCGCATCTGAAATAACGCTTTTTGCAACCTGTGCCTGCTCCTCGCTTGCGTAGTATCCTACAACGACTTTTGCACTCTGTGTATTCTGTATGGTTGACATATTCTGCTGTTTAGGGGATGGCTGGATTGGCTCCGCTTTCTTTTCTTCAATAACTTTCAGCTGTTCTTTTTCTTCGGAAGGGAGTTTAACTTTCTCGTCCAGCTCGGGGGAAAAAGTATCTTCCGGTTTGCTATCCGCTTCCTGAAGTGATTTTAGTCTGTCATCAATTGCCGAAGTTTCATCCGGTTTGTTCGGGTTTCCGATACTGACGTCAACATCGGGCGACAGATGTTTTGCTACCGCTAAGAACAGCAGAAGCATTATAAAAAATGCGGAAACAAACAGCATTAAACTTTCGTCTGACTTTTTTTTGGGTTTTCTTTTGTATTCTTCGTAAGTTATTTGCTCTTCTTTTTTAATTTTTTTCATTGCAGCCCCCTGACCTTTGTTGATGACATAATTATATCATCTAATTCACCGGCGTAAACTGTCATAATTTCTTTTGCTAAATTTTCAATATCGTTTATCCCGAAGTCTTTAAGTCCGCATGCCGCAACAGGAGCGCCCGCCGCGTCAATGTTTATGCCGGTGTGGATTAATACTGAATTAACGGATTTTGCCGCGATAGAAACCGTAAGCTTTTTACCGTCAACAAATAAATCATCTCCGCTGCGCACCGGAAAGAGGTTATGTTTTTCAAGGATTTCTTTTATAATGCAAATCAGAAGCCTCTGACGCAAAACACCCTCCGCAAGCCCGATATTAAACTGTTCGCTTATAAAACTAAGCATGTATTTGGAATAAATCGGCTCATTGTTGAGAACATCTTCAATATCAACCATTTCGGATAATTTAACTTCGCATTCGCCTTGAAAAGCCACTATTGCATCACCTTGTATTTTAAAATTTTTGTAAATCCAGTGCGGAGCAAGCTGATGCCCTTCATATTTAATTTCTTCTTTTATAAACTTAGTTTTCAAAGAATTCTCCCATAGAATGGTTATTGTTTTGCAGGGCATTTTTTAACCTTACGCAGGACTCGCATACCCCGCAATGCTTGGAGCCGCCGTAATAGCAGCTGTGTATATATTCCAGAGGCATGGAATTTTTCAGAGCCTCTTTAACTATATCACTCTTGCCTGAATTTATCAAGGGCGCAATAACAACCGGCTTTTTCAGCGTGGAAAGTTCAAAAGCGACATTAATCCGTTTAACAAATTCTTCGGTGTTATCCGGAAAAGTTTGTCCTTCTTCTTTATTTGCGCCGATAATTATATAATCAAAATCATAACTGTCGGCAAAACTTGCGGCAATGTTTAAAAATAATCCGTTTCTGTTCGGCACCCAGACGGTTTTTGAATTTTCCTGAATGCCGCAGGGAATTCCGGCGCTGCTCACCAGCGCTGTGTGCGTAATCTCCCTGAGCCAATCCTGCTTAATAATTTTGTGTTCAATGCCGTAATGAGTACAGATTTTTCGGGATGCTTCAATTTCCCGCAGGGAAGACTTCTGTCCGTAATCAAAAGTTAAAGCAAGCCGTACATTGAATTCATCTTTTGCCAGCCCCAGACTTACCAGCGAATCCAGTCCGCCCGATAAAAGTACAATTGATTTACTCATTATTGCGCCTAATCCTCGAAAATTCATCATCATTTTCGTATTCGGCAATCATGGAAACCGCTTCCATCTTTAGAAAATCCGGGTATTCGTCTTGTTCAATTACTTCATCCAGTATTTCTCTGCCAATAAGATTATACAGTGCAATAAGCGCATTCTTTTTGACTTCATCGTCTTTATCCCGCAGACAGGCTCTTATGGTTTCGGCAGCCAGCGGGCTTTCGCTTTCCATAATCGCCTCTATTGCATTAATCCGTATTTGCGGCGACTCGTCCAGCAGCGAATTTTTCAAAGCGTTAAAAACTCTTTTATTATCAAGTTTCAGCTTTCCGAGCGCCTCAATAATCCGTTCTTTCAGGAATGTAAACTTGCTCCAAATGCCTTTCTGCGCTTCAAGAATACTCACCAGAGGGTCGACCGCGCGCAAGTCGCCCAGCATCCCGAGAGCGGAAGCTGCGGATTCGCGCAAATATACTGATTTTTCTTCTTCATCCTGAACAAGTTCAATTAAAGGTATTACGGCATATTTGTCGCCGATTCTGCCCAGAGCGTCCGCACATGCAAGACGTACTTTGTAATGCTCATTTTTGTTGTTTAAGCAGTATAAAAGCGGGGTTACGGCAGAGGTGTCCTTGATATTCGCAATGGCTTTCGCTGCCATTACGCGTACGTTTACAAACTTCTCTCTGTCTTCATTGCTGACCTTCATCAGCAAAATATCAAGCAGCAAATCAAGACACGACTTATCTCTAATTTTATCAGCCCGGAGTATTACATTCATTAAAATGGCAATACTCTCTAATTTGTTTTCTTCCACGTATATTACTCCTGAAATTAATATATAACAAATATATTCATTTTTCAAGGTTTGTTTTCCGTTCTCCCTTTGGCAGTGTTAACTTTTTATTGTTGCGTCATTGCTGTTCTCTCTTTCCTGTTTACTATTCCCTATTTACTAATAATCATGTAACCAATTACTTAACATGTACATTATGGTAGAGTTGTTGCCATAACGGTTTGTTTATATTAGCATTGTCTTGTACAAAGGAGATACATAATGAATGAGCTTTTGAAAAAGACAGCGGCGGAACAGAGTGAGGCGATTAAGAATAAAGAGGTTTCAGCGGTGGAGCTGGCAAATGCAGCATTTGAGCGGATTGGCGAATTGGACGAAAAACTCGGTACATTTAATTCGCTTACAAAAGAAACAGCGATTGAAACAGCAAAAAAAGTTGACGAAAAGATTGCTAAAGGTGAAGAATTGCCGCTGCTTGCCGGAGTTCCCCTGGCGCTCAAGGACAACATGAACCTTATTGGCTCAAAAACAACCGCGTCCAGCAAGATTTTGGAAAATTTTGTTTCTCCGTTCAATGCAACTATTACGGATAAATTGCTCAATAATTTAGTTCCCGTTGTAGGTAAAGCGAATTTAGATGAGTTTGCAATGGGAAGCTCTAACGAAAACTCCGCTTTCAGAAAAGTTCACAACCCGTGGAACTTAAAACGGGTTCCGGGCGGCTCGTCCGGCGGCTCGGCGGCAAGTGTCTCCGCATGCGAAGCAACGCTTGCTCTCGGTTCTGATACCGGCGGCTCAATCCGCCTGCCTGCAAGCTTTTGCGGTATAGTCGGGGTTAAGCCTACTTACGGACGGGTTTCGCGTTACGGGCTTATAGCGTTTGCCTCCTCTTTAGACCAAATCGGACCTTTTGCCAGAACAGTTGAAGACGCCGCTAACCTTTTGGAGGTAATTTCCGGCCATGACCCGAAAGATTCAACATCGTTAAACCTGCCGGCGGAGCGTTATGCCGCTGATTTAAACAATGATATCAAGGGCTTGCGGGTCGGGGTTATAAAAGAATTGATGACCGAAGGTCTTGAACCGGATGTTGCACAGGCAGTGGAACGCGCCATTGAGGATTACAAAAAGCTCGGCGCTGAAATTGTCGAGATTTCTTTGCCAAACATAAAACATTCAATCGGAATTTACTATATCCTTGCAACCGCCGAATGCAGTTCAAACCTGGCGCGTTTTGACGGGGTAAGATACGGTTACAGAACGCCGAACGCACAGAACTTAATGGAAATGTATACCAAAACCCGTGCGGAAGGTTTCGGACCGGAAGTTAAACGCCGGATTATGCTCGGAACTTACGCGTTAAGCTCAGGTTACTATGATGCTTATTACAAAAAAGCACAGCAGATGCGTGCGCTCGTAACTCAGGATTTTATTGAAGCGTTCAAAAAAGCCGACATTCTTATCTCTCCGACTTGTCCGAACACGGCGTTTGAAATGGGTGAAAAAGCTTCCGACCCTCTTGCGATGTACTTAACGGATATTGCAACAATTTCCGCGAATTTAGCCGGAATTCCGGGCATGAGTGTTCCTGCGGGATTTGACCGGGACGGCATGCCGATTGGGCTGCAAATCCTTGCGCCGCAATTGCAAGAGCGCAGAATGTTCAATGCCGCGCATAAATTTGAACGGGCGAATGATTATTATTTACAGCTTGCCAAAATATAGACTTTGCGGCAGTGTTTTGCAATTGTTAAGATTTCTACACATTTTTTAAAATTACCGGCAAAAATTATTTTGTACACTTTTTAAAGCGGATATGAAAATAATGCCTGTTACAAATTATAAACCGACTTTTTGCAGCGGACTCCCGCCGTTTTATGAGGAATATCTTTCAAAAGGCAGAATGTCTGACTATGAACTGCAGAAGTTAATAAAAAACCTGACAAAACAGCCGCAGTCTATTAGTAATGATGAAATAAACGGATTGCAAATATACAATCTCCGCCCTGTCGGGAATAATAATTCTTATGCCGGAGCAGTATTGGCAGCGCGTCCGCTTGAATTGAAAACACTGAAAGAAGCCGGTATTGAAAGAGTTATTGACTTGGTGGGCTATGAAGGTTACGAATCCGACTGTAAATCTAACGGGTTAGAATATATAAAATTTTCATTGGGCAGCGATTACCTTAATAATGCTGCCTGTTGCCGGAAGCAGGATTGGTTGAAACATAAGATGGAAGAACTCAGATTCTTAAATTCCGAAGACGAAGTTCAAGAATTTATAAGAAATTCTAACCAAAATTATGAAACGGAAGCCCGACATTTTATAACAGAGTTTATTGATTTTATTAATGCAATGCGCAAAGGAAATTTATATATAGGATGTGAGTACGGCTCCGGTAAAACGGATTGTGCGCTCAGACTCAATTGTATATTTAATCCCGAACACAAACAATTTTTCTATAAAAAGCCGGCGGCTATTGAGTGTGACGCCGCAGCCGCGCTGCACTCAAAGCTGACTCCTGAAGACAAACATGCGATGGAGTATACGCAGGAGTTTGATGAAAGTATTACTGAAAGACTGTCCGAATACGGCGTTTGGAACGGGTGAAAAAGCTTCCGGCCCTCTTGCAATTGTTAAGATTTCTACACATTCTTTAAAATTACCGGCAAAAATTATTTTGTGCACTTTTTAAAGCGGATATGAAAATAATGCATGTCTACAATTATAAACCTGTTTTTAAATCCTGTGAATACGACGGAATTTGCGGTTACAGCGGCAGCGGCAAATCCTTGCTGGACATATATGAAAGAAAATTCTATCACAAACCTGAATTAAAAAAAATAAGCGCACATCCTTTTTGCCAAGTAGGTGAAAATTGCTATCGCGGGCATACGCTTACGGGATGTCCCGATAAGCTGGCAAAGTTAAAAAAGTACGGTGTGGAAAGAGTTATAGATTTAGCGGGTTATCCGGGTTACGAAGATGAATGCGGCAAAAACGGCCTGGACTACTTTGCATTTCCTTTGAAAGAGAATATCGGCGATGAAGCGGCATATTTTAATCAAGAAGCATATATGAAAAACGGGGTTATTGAAAGACGCTGTTATCGTCTGCCGGAAAAAGAAATTCAGGATTTTATCCAATCCGCCGGCAAAATACACTCTGAAAGCTCAAGGGAATTTATTGGGAAATTGATTGATTTTATTCATGTATTGAATGAAGGGAATTTCTATATTGCATGCCAGTTTGGTCATGACCGGACAAACAGAGCGCTGGTTATGAACTCTGTATTTAATCCTCAATATAAGAATTTTATCGATACGGAACCGTTGCAGCCCGAAAATATCGGTTATATGAGGAATTTATACAACAAACTGGCCGATGAGGATAAAAAAGCTATGGGTTATACAGAAGAATTTGACGCGGAAGTGTTCCGGAAACTAAACGTATAAAAAGAGGGCATTGGTAACTTCTTATTGGTTCTGCTGTACATGTTAAGTAATTAGGTAGTGTCGACATTCAAATTCAATTTCCGTTACCCTGACATCAGTGAATAGGTGACTAAGTGATTAGGGAATTAATGGAGGTATGGAAACAAGGAACAACCATCCTGTCATCCTGAGTTTGTTTCAGGATCTGACCACCGATAAAAAATATCCATTTCTGAAGGTTGACTTAACCGTACAGATGGACAGATGCTGAAATAAAATTGAGAAGATAGTGTGACTTGCTATGTGCCAGATCCTGAAACAAGTTCAGGATGACGTGACGGTTATGGTATGCTTATGTGGCGGATGCTGAAACAGCAGATTTCGGCGGGGCTGAAAGCCTCATGTCGGACGTTACTCCGACCGAACGCGGCAGCAGCCGAGCGACAAGCCAAAAGCTCCGCTTATAATCCAAGACAAGTTCAGCACGACAGGGGCAGCGAATAGTCCAAGACAAATAATTTACCCCTGGCAAATTTTTTTTTCAGGAGTTTTCATGCGAAAGTAATATAAATAAAGGAGAACCGTATGAAAATCAGTTTTAACACTTCACCGGCATTTAAAGCCTTGTATATATCGGATGATTTAAGAAAAAATGCGACAGAACAAGAGAGAGCAGCTATCCTTAAGATAGATAAAACATGCCAAAAGTTAGATTGGTATCTTTCTAAATGTGCGAAAATTGAAGGTTCTGAAATAAAAACATATTATAAACTTGAAAATGTGGGAGGCATCAACCCGCTTTATTTCCTTCCGGAAAATCATCTTATAAATGAATAAAAACAAAAAAACGGGTCTAAGACCCGTTTTTTTTGCTATTCTTTTGTGTATTCTGCGTCGATTACATCATCATCGGATTTAGGTTCTTCTGATGAAGCGTTTTCGCTGCTTTCGGATTGCGCGTTCTCGCCTTCTTTCTGAACCTGTTCGTAAGCTTTTTGGGAAATTCCGAACATTGTCTGCTGCAATTCATCGGAAAGCTTTTTGAGTTCGTCCGCAGGCTTGTTTTCATCTATTGCTTTTTGAAGCGCTTCTTTTTGTTCATTTAGTTTGGTTTCATCCGCAGGGTCAATTTTGCCTTCAAAATCTTTCACAATACGTTCCGCAGAGGTGATTAAGCTTGCGGCATTATTTTTAGTTTCCGCTTCTTCTTTTTTCTTTTTGTCGTCCGCTGAATTTGCTTCCGCTTCTTTAACCATTTTTTCAATATCGGTTTCGGAAAGATTGGAAGAATTTGTAATGGTAATTTTTTGTTCTTTGTTGGTGGCTTTGTCTTTTGCCGAAACGTTCACAATACCGTTTGCGTCAATATCAAAGGTAACTTCAATTTGCGGAAGTCCGCGCATTGCGGGCGGAATACCGTCAAGACGGAACATGCCGAGCGATTTGTTGTCTGTTGACATAGGACGTTCGCCTTGCAGAACGTGAATATCTACGGCTGTCTGGTTGTTTTCCGCTGTCGAGAATACCTGCGATTTGGAAACAGGAATGGTAGTGTTTCTCGGAACAAGCGGGGTCATTACGCCGCCGAGCGTTTCAATGCCCAGAGTAAGCGGAGTTACGTCAAGAAGAACAATGTCTTTGACTTCACCCGCAAGCACGCCCGCCTGTATTGCCGCGCCTACCGCAACTACTTCATCAGGGTTAACGGATTGGTTAGGGTCTTTGCCTGTGTATTCTTTAACAAGCGCCTGAACAGCCGGAATACGGGTTGAACCCCCGACCAAAACGACTTCGTCAATGTCGCCTTTGCTGATTCCCGCATCTTTAATAGCATTTGCCACAGGAGTTTTGCATCTGTTTAACAAATCTCTTGACAAATCTTCAAACTTTGCGCGTGTAAGATTTAAGTCTAAGTGTTTAGGCCCGTTTGCGTCCGCAGTGATGAACGGAAGATTAATATTTGTTTCCATAACGGAAGAAAGTTCGGTTTTAGCTTTTTCAGCGGCTTCTTTCACACGCTGCATAGCCTGCTTGTCGTTTTTAAGGTCAATAGCTTCCTGTTTTTTGAATTCTTCGCAAATCCAGTCCATGACCTTCTGGTCAAAGTCGTCCCCGCCCAGATGTGTATCGCCGGAGGTTGAAAGAACCTCGTGAACTCCATCGCCGATTTCAAGAATTGAAACATCGAAAGTTCCGCCCCCTAAGTCGAACACGAGAACTTTTTCGGGTTTTTCTTTTTCAAGACCGTAAGCGAGCGCCGCTGCAGTAGGTTCGTTGACAATACGCAGAACATCTAAGCCCGCAATTTTACCGGCGTCTTTTGTGGCCTGTCTTTGAGCGTCATTAAAGTAAGCCGGAACGGTGATTACCGCAGAGGTAACTTTTTCCCCTAAGTATGCGCCTGCATCATCTGCGAGTTTTCTTAGGATTAACGCGGAAATCTCTTGCGGCGTGTAGTCTTTGCCGTCAATATTTACTTTGTAATCTTCACCCATGTGTCTTTTAATTGAGGCGATTGTTTTATCGGGATTAAGGATTGCCTGACGTTTTGCCAGCTGTCCGACTAATCTTTCGCCTGTTTTGGAAAACCCCGCAATAGAAGGGGTTGTTCTTGAACCTTCGGCATTGGCGATAACGGTGGGTTTTCCGCCCTCCATAACCGCTACTACCGAATTTGTTGTACCTAAGTCAATACCAATTGTTTTTGCCATTTTTCTTTCCATCTCAACTTACGACTATTTAAAAACCGCTTCTGCTGACTTTTTAGAACTTTTACAATTATCGTCTAACCGCTCTGTTCATCTGCTGCACTCGGAGTATTTCCGTTAAAACTTGTTATGTTACTATCGGACTTATCTCCTCGCACCTGTTTTGCTTTAGAGGTTTTCGTATTTCGTAGAGCCGCCTTTCTTTTTTTTTAACTATCATTTATTTTATAACCGTGTTACCGGCTTTATTTAGTTTTACGCACTCAGGGTATTCTCTTAAAATTTTTTGTGCTGCCTTTGGACTTTTCTCTTCGCACCTGTTTTGCTTGTTTTGTTAAACGCGCTTAACGGTTTTCTTTTCAACCATTCAACCATTCAACTTTTCAACCCTTATTGCCGCCTTTCTTTTTTTTTAATTATCATTTATTTTATAACCGTGTTACCGGCTTTCATTTGCTGGTAACTATATACTGTTATAACACCGAATTTGCAAAATCTTAAAAAAATAAACAAAAAATTAATGTTTCATTGGGAGTGAATAAGTGATTAGGTGAATAGTAAATATGATTTAAAGGTTGAATAGTTGAAGGGTTGAACGGCTGAACTACCCTCCCCTTGAGGGCATTATTAACTTTGCATTGTTTCGTCATTGCGAGGAGGGCGTAAGCCCGACGCGGCAATCCAGTAAATTCAACGTTTTTGACTGGATTGCTTCGCTGCGCTCGCAATGACAGAGCAAGTCCTCTCCGTACGGGAGAGGATGAATTTCTTAACGAACGTGTGAGTTTAGAAATTCAGGTGAGGTGGCGCAAAGCAGAATAAATCTCAGAACGCAATGTCATAGGTTCTGCCTGCCCCCTCACTCCAAACACTAAGCTCAACCTGCGGTTTTGCTAAGTGTTTGTACTCTCTCCCGCAGGGAGAGAGCTGGCAAGAAATCAATAAAAAGTTAACAATGCCCGCAGGGAGAGGGATTTAGCCGTTCAACCAGCCATACCTCAATACCTCCAGCCCTCTATACCTCTTAATTTTCTATTCACCTAATCACTTAATAATTTGTATCTTCTTACGCAATGCCTTTTTTCTTATCGTAATCCGTACCGCCTATAATCTTAAGGTGGCGGCTGTCGCCCTCGCCAATACTTTTGCTTTTCAGGTTGTACTGCTCGGCAAGTTCGTGCTGAAGCTTTCTTATCTGCTGGTTACGGGGGGTAAGCTCAATGTGTTCCGCGCCTTCCATAATCTTTTTTATAGCTTCTTTTGCCTCGTCCAGCGCGCGCTCGGCGTCGTCGTAATACCCTTGCAGAATTTCCGCCGAATCCGTTATCTGTAAAGCCTCTTTTAAAACTTTTTGAAGCTGCGCCATAGAATTTGTTTTGATGAAGAATGTTTGCAGCCGGTAATCGTTTGCAGTGCTGAGAATTTTCGCTCCGCCTTTGGCAAAGTTTTTATGCACAATTACGATATCCGCGTCGTCGATATTTCTGGTAATTTCAGCGTTAAGGTCAAGGCGTTCAATAATCTTTTCTACAACGGAACGTGAAACAGCGTATAAATATATTTTTTTGAAATTTTTCACTTCATCAACGTATTTTTGTCTTGAAAAACTGAATTTCAAACTGTCAACGGGTTCCGGCAGAACTTTCTGTTCAAGTTTATGAATTTCGCGGCTTATTGTTCCTGCTATGGTTTCCGGTTCTTCGTAGACCTTGTCGACTTTTCGAATTTCCGGACGTATGGGCCATCCGCGCAGAATATAATCCACTGCTTCGGCGGTATTTTTGTAGACAGCAAGAGTGTTTCTGTCAAGAATTTCTATAACAATGTCAAAAGTGGGCTGCTTTTCCCGTTCAAGAACCGTTTTTTGGGAAGCGCGGCGTTTTGCCTCGTCATCGCCGAGCGTTACGGACTGAACCCCCCCGACTAAATCAGACAAGGTTGGGTTTTTGATTAAATTTTCAAGGCTGTTCCCGTGTGCGGTTGCAATGAGCATAACACCCCGTTCCGCAATGGTTCTTGCCGCCCATGACTCTGCTTCCGTTCCGATTTCGTCCACCACAATAACTTCGGGAGTATGATTTTCCACCGCTTCAATCATAATATCTTTTTGAAATTCCGGCTGTCTTACCTGCATTCTTCTGGCATGACCTATTGCAGGGTGCGGATTGTCGCCGTCTCCGGCGATTTCGTTTGAAGTGTCAACGATTACAACGCGTTTCCCCAAATCGTCTGCAACAAGACGGGAAATCTCTCTTAATTTGGTAGTTTTTCCGACTCCGGGCCGGCCCAGAAAGAGTATGCTTTTACCCAGACTGCAAATATCTTTTATACAGGCAATAGTACCTGTTACGACCCGGCCTATCCTGCATGTAAGCCCGATAACCTTACCCTGCCGGTTTCTTATGGCGCTTATTCTGTGGAGGGTTCCGGGTATTCCCGAGCGGTTGTCTGAGGTGAATTCCTGAATTCCGCCGGTTGTAAATACTAAATCTTCATCAGATATAAAATCACAGTCCAAATACTCAATTCTGCCGCCTGCATGCCTTATTTCAGGAGTCCGCCCGAGATCAAGAACTATTTCAATGACATCTTCCATTTTTTCGTATGTAATATGTCTGCGTACCTTTTCCGGCAGCACTGCTGTCAATTTGTCTAAGTCATTTTCAAATTGGATATTCATTACCTGAATTATATCATATTTTTTCTAAAATCTCTTTTGTAAATTTTTGTTAAAAATATCGAAAATCCTTAAAGTTTTCTTATATAACAGCCGTAAAACATATTATATAAGATTAGAAAGGCGCTAAATGGGCTTATCAGCACAACAATGCAGATTATTAACAATAACTGGACGGAAATCGGATTGTGAATTTCGTTCAATGTCTCTGTCTCATGAAAAAATAGCATTGGCCCGCAGCATGACAGATATATCAAACGAACACCAAAATTCCCAGAACCGGACAAAGTTAATATATGACTACTACGGCAAAGGCGACCAGACAACCCCGTTGTCTTATAACATTTTAATGACCCCGAGCGCTCTGAACGACTATCATCCGGTAACGCTTACAGACGCGAAAGGCAGAGTAATTCTGGACCGGAAATACGCAAATGCAGCGCGTGCAGCGGGTATTCCTCAGGAAGGCATCAACGGTCTTCCGTCAGATGTTATGCGCAACAAGTTCATGGATGAGATGTGTAATCAGAGCTTAATAACCGTTCCCCAGCGCGACGCTTACAAAGAAGTGCCGTATTATCAGCTTGCAGGTGTGGGCGGCAAAGGCGTAATGACCGAAGTAATTGATACCGTTGATTTCAACGGGCTTATAGAGGCATTAGACAGTAAGGCAAACAGCAAGTATGATACAAACGCGCTCAGAGGCGGTAATGATCCGGGCAGCAGTATAACTAACAAACAAGTAAATGTTTCAGGTTTAAGTTTTTCTCTGACTGATTTGTTGACCGGTAAAGTTGACATAAATGTTGTTTTCAAATCAAATAAGAGCGAACAAAACACTTCCGGTGATAATCCGGTAGCGGACGCGGAAAACCTTTTGGTTGCCAAAATGAAGAATGAAAGCAGCGGATTTATTGAATGGATGGTCAAGGAATTTGGCGCTGCGCTGGATACCGGCAGCCCTGTAGCGCAAAACGCATTGTCTTATGCAAGAATGAAATTAGAAGAAATATTATCCGCACCGGGTCCGAGAGGTTCCACAACGTACGGAGGTAATGTCGGCAGTTCTAACAATAAAACTTATGATAATGCTAAAAGCGAGACATCAAACAAGATTGGTATAACAGGTTACAGAAACTGTACAAACGTTATAGATATGTTTACAGGCGGACGTTATGGTTTTGCGGGCGTCAACCTGAATAACCTCGCGCAAACCTTCCTAACCTATTTTGCGCAATTCAGCAACGGTCTTGGCAGTGAAGGCAATTACGCAAATATTACGACAGGTACTACTGCCGGCAAGGAATTTTCCAAAGGGAGAACAAAACAGCCGTACACTGTATTTGTCGGCAGACAATACTCAGAGGAAACCGCCAAGATAGCAGCATTTTATGACATGATTTTTAACCAGTTATGTACAAAAGGCTGGACAGAAAACGCCCAAATCATTGACAATCAATATTTGCAAAATACATTACAAGGCAACGCGGCATTTGTCAGCAGACTTAAAGATGACGGCATGTACTATCAGGGCAATTATTCAACTGACACTTATATTAAGGAGATTGCAGACGACGCAGCCATATCCAAAGCGGAAGCCAAATACAACAGCGAAAAAGCAAAAATAAATCAAAAAGAACAAATAATCGACCTTAAAATGAAAAACTTAGACACTGAAATATCAGCCTTAAACACAGAATACGACACAATCAAGTCAACAATATCGAAAAACATCGAGAAGTCCTTCAAGCGTTACAGCGCGTAGCTCATTAGGAGGTATGGAGGGCTGGATGGATAGCTAAATTAGTTGAAAGGTTGAATAGTTGAAGGGTTGAAAGGCTTAATGCCTTCTCCCTTTGGAAGAAGGTGCCCGCGGATGAGGGTTTTATTGGTTTTTAAGTGAATAAGTGATTATGTGAATAGGAAAGAGAAAACAGTCCATGACATGATGAACAACTGCCCTGTCATGCTGAACTCGTTTCAGCATCTGACCAATGACAATTACTACGAGTAAATTTGCCAAAATAAAGTTGAGCGTGTTACTTTACCATGTGCCAGATGCTGAAATAAATTCAGCATGACGTGGAGGTTATGGCTGGTTTTTAACAATCCTATTTACTAATAATCATGTAATTACTTGACATGTACAGCAATGACGAAACAATAGTTTGTTAACACTCTCACCCTTGAGACTCTGCCGAACCTGACGCCGCATTAATTGTTAACAACATTTGATTTTTTAAATTGCCATGACTTCCTTGCTGCAAGACTTCTTTCCGGTATTGCAACAGTTTTTAATATTAAGTTTACAAAAATTAAGTAAATTTTTTGCGCAAAAAAAATTCTGCCCGAGCAGGCTGTCAAATCTCAATCTGAGCTTTTAAAACAAAATCTATTGTAAAACTTTAAATAAATTTAAATGTTATCTTGACTTTTTAGGTATATGATATTTTTGATACATCTTTTGTTTTAGATGTTTATCCATCTTTAGACGGATTTAACCGTTTGGGTAATGAGTTAAAATATATAGGGAGGCCAGGAGTGTTAGAGCACGGTTACATACAAATTTATACAGGGGATGGCAAGGGCAAAACCACAGCGTCATTGGGATTGGCGCTCAGAGCGCTCGGACACGGTTGGAAAGTCTTAATTATTCAATTCACAAAGGGCGACAGCGCTACTTCTTACGGTGAAATAGCATCGTCTGCAAAATTCATGGATAATTTGGAAGTTGTTCAGTTTGGTATGGACAGGGTTGCGTATTCGCACAATGTCTGCATGGAGGATTACAAGGAAGCAAAGCGCGGCTGGGAATTCGCTAAAAACGCAATAGCTTCAGGCGAATACCAGTTAATTATCTTAGATGAAATAAACATTTGCACTGCTATGAACATGGTTAAGGTAAGCGAGGTTAAAGAGGCGCTTTTGCGCAAACCCGAAAATTTGGAAATTGTTTTAACCGGGCGTTATGCGCACCCTGAATTAAAGGCGCTGGCGCATCTTGTAACTGAGATGAAACCTATTAAACATTACTTTGATATAGGTGTTATGGCAAGACAGGGAATTGAATATTAATTAATAGGAACCGGTTTTTAGTGAATAAGGTTGAGAGGTTTAAGGGTTAACCCGGAGGTCAATCCGATCGTTCAGTATGAACAACATTAATGAAGTTATTGTCATTCATCAAATTCCAACAACTGATTAATACTAACATTAAGCGCATTTGCCAGTCCGAGAATTTTGCCCAGCGACATGTTCTGCCGTCCTGTTTCAATGCAGGCAAGGTAGTGCTGGCTTACTCCCATTCTTTCGGCTAACTGCTCCTGTGTAAGGTCGTTTTTTATCCTCATTATTTTAACATTTTTTCCGAACTGTTTAAGCAAAGTTTTTTTATCCATAAGTTATAATTATATAAAATTTGACTTATAAGTTATATTGTGTTATAAAATAATATATATTGCGTTATAAGTTAAAGGTGAAATATGAGAAAAGGTTTTACGCTTGCAGAGGTATTGATAACATTGGGTATTATAGGCGTAGTTGCATCGTTGACCATGCCGGCGCTGATTGCAAATTACCGGAAAAAGGAAGTTGCTGTTAAGCTGGAAAAGTTTTATGTTAATATTAACAAGGCAATAAAATTTTCGGAAGTTGAAAACGGTCCCGCGTCTGAATGGACATATCCGACAATCAGCCGAAATTACGTACAGATGCAAACATTTTATGATACTTATTTAGCGCAATACCTTTTGACAACAAAAGTTGAACCCTGTATTTCTGTGCCGACTGAAGAACCAAGAGTGTGTACCTATTTCCCGGACGGAACAATGGCAATGATGGACGCACCGGACGGAATTGATATAAATTTCTATATAAAAAAGAGAGGAAACGGGTGTAATTTTCCCCGGTGTATTTTTACATTTAACCTTAATAAACCATCATCTTTTTATACATCCGCCGGTGCAAGATACTTAGTTGAGCCTTACACAGACAGATGGAACGGAACACCGGAAGGATTGAAAACAGGAGATTATGCGTGTACAAAAGCAGGATTAAAATATTTTTGTACCAAACTGATACAGCTTAACAACTGGCAAATTCCGGACGATTATCCGTGGTAGCTTGTCAGTGGACAGGCGCTTAAGTAAATAGTGTTTGGAATGAGCAGGCATAGCGTGGCCCCCAAAACACCGGCATTGTTAACTTTGCATTGTTTCGTCATTGCGAGGAGGGCTTCAGCCCGACGCGGCAATCCAGTAAATTCAACGGTTTTGACTGGATTGCTTCGTCCTCATTACATTCGTCCTCGCA
>JAISCP010000002.1 GCA_031265495.1 Heliobacteriaceae bacterium
CTTTCAAATGTTGCATATGTTTTAGTCCAGATAGCTCCGTCTTTTTTGGTGAACTGGTATGGTGCAAATTGACCCCACCCCGAAATCGAAGATTTCGACCCTCCCTCAAGGGGAGGGTAGCTGTCAACAGCATATTTGTTAGCCAAGCCTGCTGTTCGTTCATTGCTGTCTAAATATACGTGGTCAAACAGGGTGTTGTTTACTATTAACTGGTTCTGATATGCTGCCAGTTTAGATGCCTGACCTCTGAAGATTTCTTTATTTAAACTGCTGTCATTGTTGCTGCGAAATAAGCGGTATTGTCCCTTTTGGCCTTCATCCTGCAATGACTTAACCTGATAAATGTAAATAGGGGTTGTAACTTCTGTTTCGGAGGATGTGAAATCTATTCCGGCAGCAATAGAGCTTGAATTAAATATATTTAAATCAATAGTTGTATCCGTAGGCGTCCCAGTCTTCATTACATTGAAGTTAGCTACATTGATAACGCCGGAGCCGGTAATGCTGTCAATAACAAATGAATCTGCTGTTTTGTTAAAAGCGTCAATATCAACGTTAAAATTGTTAGTTCCGGTAATATTCAAAGTTCCGATGTTGACGTTATTGATTAGGTTATTGATAGAAGAGACGTTAACAGTATCGAGGTTTAATACATTAATTTTGCCGTAATCAGCTCCGTCTTGATAAAAGTTAAGGTTAGAGTTAGAGATGTTGTTTGCTAAAGCGTTGTTGAAGAACTGACCGTAGACGGTTGTGGTGCCTGCTGTTTGCTCAAAAGTACCTGTAAAGCCGGTATTCACGGCTCTTTCGGCAAAAATCAGAGTACCTTTGCCGGACTTGTTAATTGTTGCATTTGCATTTGAGCTTGCAATCCCGCCGTCGAAGTAGACAGTACCCGAGTTTCCGCTGATGTTTAATGTGTTGGTGCCGGAACCGCCCATGTAAATGTCACTGGGATTACTGTTCGCTTTGTTGCCTGTGAATACTGCAGTACCGGTTATATTGATAGTTGTACTTGCGCTATTGTTACCTACATAGTTAAATATAGCTCCGCCGGAATTACCTGCAGAATTACCGGAAAACAATGCGTTATCTCCGATTGTTATTTGGGAGTCAGCGGAATTTTGGTTAAATATTGCTCCGCCATAATTTGCAGAATTACCGGAAAATACCGCGTTATCCCCGATTGTTAGTTTCGCAGCAGCGGAATTTTGGTTAAATATTGCTCCACCATGAGAAGCTGTAGAATTATTGGAAAATACCGCGTTAGCTCCGATTTCTATTTGGGCAGTACCTGAGTTACCGTAGTTATATATAGCTCCGCCGTAAGAACCTGTAGATTTATTATTGGAAAATTGTGCGTTATCTCCGATTGTTATTGCGGCAGTACTGTAGTCGCTAGCGTTATATATTGCTCCGCCATTATAATTAGTGGCAGTATTATCGGAAAACTGTGCGTTATCTCCGATTGTTAGTTGGGCTTTAGAGTAACTTGAGTTAAATATTGCTCCTCCGGAATTACCTGCATCATTACCGAAAAACTGTGCGTTATCTCCGATTTCCATTTTAGTGGAAGCGCCGGAACTCCAGCTATATATAGCTCCGCCGGCATAACTATCCGCATCATTATTGGAAAACACAGCGTTATCGCCGATTTCTATTTGGACGTCAGAGGAACTTCTGTTAAATATAGCTCCGCCGGAATACGTTGTAGAATTATCGGAAAATTGTGCATTATCTCCGATTGTTATTGCGGCAATACCGGAGCTACTAAGGTTATATATTGCTCCGCCATAACTTGCATCATTATTGGAAAACTGTGCGTTATCTCCGATTTCTATTTGGGCGGAAGCACCAGAACTCCAGCTATATATAGCTCCGCCATAATAATTAGTTACAGTATTATCGAAAAACTGTGCGTTATCTCCGATTGTTATTTGGGCGTCAGAGTCACTTTGGTTATATATAGCTCCGCCGTAATAATCTGCAAAATTATTGGAAAATTGTGCGTTAGCTCCGATTTCTATTTTGGCGTCAGATTCACTCCGGTTATATATTGCTCCGCCGTAATAAGCTGCATCATTATTGGAAAACACAGCGTTATCGCCGATTGTTAGTTGGGCGTCAGGGGAACCAAAACCATAGTTATATACGTCATATTCACCCAAGTTATATATAGCCCCGCCATAACCTGCATCATTATTGTAAAACCGTGCGTTATCTCCGATTTCTATTTGGGCACCAGAGCCGTTGTAACCATGATTATATATAGCTCCGCCGTCATTATTGGCAAACCGTGCGTTAGCTCCGATTTCTATTTTGGCAACAGAGTCGCCGGCAGGGTCGCCGCTAGAGTTACTTATAGTTCCGCCATCATTATTGTAAAACCGTGCTTCATCACCAATTTTTATTTCGGCAGTACCGGAGTAACTAATGTTAGATACAGCTCCGCCATAATTATTGTAAAACCGTGCGTTATCTCCGATTGTTATTTGGGCGTCAAGTTCAGACTGGTTACATATAGTTCCGTAATCATTATTGTAAAACCGTGCGTTACCACCAATTTTTATTTCGGCAGTACCGAAGTTACTAAAGTTATCTATTGCTCCGCTATAACCACCTGCGGAATTATCGGAAAACACAGCGTAATCACCGATTGTTAGTTTGGTGTCATATTCACCCAGGTTATGTATAGCCCCGCCACGACCATTTGTTGCATCATTATCGGAAAACACAGCATTATCTCCGATTGTTAGTTCGGCAATACCGGTAAAAGCTCTGTTATATATTGCTCCGCCATGATTACCTACATCATTACCGGAAAACACAGCGTCATCACCGATTGTTAGTTTGGCCTCAGAGACACCCTCGTTATATATTGCTCCGCCTCGTTCACCACTTGTTGCAGAATTATCGGAAAATCGTGCGTTATCTCTGATTTCTATTTTGGCAACAGAGACACCTTTATTATATATAGCTCCGCCATAATAACCAGCTGCAGTATTATCGGAAAACACAGCGTTATTCCCGATCTCTATTTGGGCATTACCGGAGGCGCCATAGTTATATATTGCTCCGCCGGAATAATCTGCATAATTACCGGAAAATACATTGTTATCCCCGATTGTTAGTTTGGAGTCATAGGAGGAGCTACCATAACTAGCGTTATATATAGCTCCGGCGGAATTATTTTTAAAATTCTTAAAAGTTATATTGTCATTAATATTCATTTCTGCCGTAGCATTTAATGAAGAACTTATACCGCTGTAAGTTTTTTTCCCGTCTAAATAAAATCCGCTGCCGTTTATAGTTAAAGACGTGGCAGCTGTGCTGTTTAAATTTGCCTCTGCATCAATGTTTGCTTTGAGGTCAATTATTGCCTCATTGGAAGACAGTGCGCTCTGCAATTGCGTAAAATCACTTACGTCAACCGCTTGTACATCCATTCCGCCTGTAAGCGCAGCAAACAATAACAAGCATGCAGTACAGACTTGACACTTTCCCAAAGGAAAGCCTTTATCACCATTATTCATCTTTTCATACCTCGTCTTTCTTAATTCATCAGATAAAATTGTTAACTTTTGTTAAAAAGTATTTAACTTTGTTTACCATAAAACATTTAATATTTCTTGTCAATATATTTAATAATTATATATTAAGTATATTCATTTATTTAAAAAATCCCGACAGTTACAAGTTTTCTCATTATGTCAAGTTATCAATAAAACCCTCCATTAGAGGCTAGGGGTTAGAGACTGGAAACTGGGGTGTGTCGACATTAAAATTCAATTTTCGTTACCCTGATATCAGGGAATAGTAAACAGGAAAGCGGGAACAGCAAAGGATAGCCCACTTTAACCATCCTGTCACCCTGAACAGCATGACAAGACGAGGGCGGGACGGCGCGGCAATCCTGTAAATTTAATGTTTTTGAATGGATTGCTTCGTCGCTTGCCGTGCAAGCTCCTCGCAATGACGTTATCAATAAAACCCTCATCCGGCTTGCCGGACTGCTTTTTCCAGCATGCCGAGCATTATTTTCTGAAAACGTTCGCATTCGTCTTTTGTTCTCGCCTCAAAACGCAGGGTAAAAACGGGTTCCGTATTGCTTTGGCGTATCAGCGCAAAACCGCCGTTAAAAATAATACGCATACCGTCAAGCGTTATAATTTCACTGATAGGTGAGCCGAAGATTTTCCGGTCGTTTTCAATTTGCGCTTTGACTTTTTCCAGAACGGATTTTTTCTTGTCATTCGGACAGGGGAAGCGTACTTCATCAGAGGAATAAACTTCACTGAAAGGCTTGAGCATATCCTGAATTTTAAAATCCGGATTAATTTTCTTATGTTTTGCAATAATTTCAATAATCCGGCAGCCTGCGTAAATCGCATCGTCAAATCCGTAATACCTGTCTTTAAAAAATGTATGACCGCTCATTTCACCGGCAAGTACTGCGTTTGTTTCTTTCATCCTGGATTTTATGTAGCCGTGCCCGGTTTTGCACATAACGGCATTCCCGCCGAGCCTGTTAACGGTATCGTAAAGCACCTGTGAACATTTAACTTCGCTTACAACAACCGGTTTTAAACCTTGTTCGATTAAATCCAGGGCATAAATAAGCAGCAGTTTATCACCTGTTATGTAATTGCCGGCGGAGTCCACAACCCCTATCCTGTCGCTGTCCCCGTCAAATGCAATCCCTAAATCGGCTTTTTCTTTCACAACGGTCTTTTTTAATGTATCAAGAGTTTTAACATCGCTGGGATTCGGGTGGTGGTTGGGGAAAGTTCCGTCAGGTTCGGAGAAAAGCTCTACGACTTCACAGCCGATTTCTTTATAAATTTCCGGCCCTATAACCCCGCCTGTTGCGTTTGCGCTGTCAACAACAACCTTAATGCCTTTACCTGTATGCCCGAATTGGCTTTTCATTTCTCTTAAATAATCAGGCAAAATATCAAATTCTTTAATTTTCCCGAAACCGCCCGGACTTTCTTCGATTTTCAAATTCTTTACTTCTTCATACACTTCCTTAATTTGCAGCTCATTAAGAGTCATTTTGCCGTATGTCATTTTCAGCCCGTTGTATTCTTTCGGGTTGTGGCTTGCGGTAATTATCAATGCCGCGATTACGTCTTTACCGCCGGTAAGCTCTTTGGGAAGTCCTGCGGCTTCGGAGTAGTAGCCGACAGGAGTCGGTGCGAGTCCGAGATTAACGACATTTGCTCCGGTTGAGGCTATGCCTTTGTTAAGCGCATCACGCAGGGACGGGGAATGCGTGCGCGCATCCGTCGTAACCGTAATATACATTTCTCCGGGCGGCTTACCGGACTGTTTTTGAAGCCATTTTACAAAGGCTCTGCCCGTACGGTAAAACAGTTCTTCCGTTATATCTTCTCCGTAAATCCCTCTTATATCGTTTTTCCCGAAAGCATGTTTGTACTTGTTCATATTGCCATCATACCATAAATAATAATGTGTGATATTATTATTTTATGGGTATGTTAGATAAACAACAATGGGCCGGCTGGCTTTTTGTTCTTCCGGCGCTTGCCGGAACGCTGGTGTTTGTATTAATTCCGGTAATTTGTTCATTCGGATTGAGTTTTACCGGGTGGGACTTACTGAACCCTGTGCGGTTTGTAGGTTTGGATAATTACAGAGAAATCTTTTCCGAACCTTTATTTGCAAAAATTTTACTGAACACGGTTGTTTTTGCGGCTGCTACATCGGTTTTAGGAGTGATTATTCCCCTTGCGCTGGCTTGTATTTTAAATTCTAAGATACGCGGCTCAGAGTTTTAC
The DNA here is from genome assembly GCA_031265495.1 of Heliobacteriaceae bacterium. GTDB lineage: Bacteria > Cyanobacteriota > Vampirovibrionia > Gastranaerophilales > Gastranaerophilaceae > UBA947. The sequence goes on from JAISCP010000002.1 coordinate 5,802, forward strand.
AAGACAGCGTACTTTTTGCCGTTTATAACGCCCATGATTGTTGCAGCAGTTATTTGGGAATGGGTTTTCGACCCTAATATCGGAATTTTAAATGTTATGCTGAACTCGTTTGGCTTTCATATAAACTGGCTTTATGATACGCATTTTGCAATGCCTGCTTTGATTATAGTGTCAGTCTGGAAATTAACGGGTTATAATATGGTTATCTTCCTGTCCTCGCTGTCCGCAATCGACGGCAGTATGTTCGAGGCTTCAAAGGTTGACGGCGCAAGCGCAATACAAACTTTTAAATATGTAACGGCACCCTTGCTTTCGCCGGCGATATTTTTTGTGGTAATTATCACGGCGATTTCATCATTTCAGGTATTTGATTTAATTTACCTGATGACTCAGGGCGGACCTTTGGACAGCACAAATGTACTGGTGTATGCAATTTACAAAAATGCATTTGAATACTTTAACATAGGTAAGGCCAGTGCAATTGCTTATGTTTTGTTCACCATAATCCTTATTTTGACATTAATCCAGTGGAATTTACGCAAAAAACTGGTTTATGGCGAAGCGGATTAAGGACAGTAAAGAGTAGCCATACCTCAAGCCTTCAACTCTATTTACTATTCACTAAAGCTGCTTATTGTTCGGCTTCTCTTCCAAACGATTTTTTCTTGAATACGGCGAGCTCATAATCCAAGCAAACACCGTGCCAACTACAAATATCGCTGTACATAACGCTGTAAATTGTATATTATCTAATCCCATTTTCTAACCCCCTTAATAATTCATTTATTTCTCTGTCCATACCAAGCATATTCTTTAAAAATAAAATATCAAAATGTAACCCCACAATCAGAAAAAACCAAAATATTCTGGAGTCAATATTCGGAATAAAGAATAAACTTATCCAACCGCCGGTAACCACTGTTACCAGAGTTATCAACCTGTCTCTTAATCTGAAAAGATTTTCAAACTTTTTATCTAAATAGTAGTCCATGTAAACATTATACATTATTTTCAGGAATATGCAACGATATTGGTACTTTAGCCTTTTATTCTTTATCAATAAGCTTAAAATACTTCTTATCTACTTGATTTAACTGATATACCCACCACAATAAACCTGCAAAGAAAATGCCTATTCCTATTGTTTGTAATAAATAATGCATATTGGGATTATAACATATTTATCATATAAGAGCAACATATCAGGGTATCTGAAAAAACTTATCCAACAGCACGGGGATGTATTTAGCGTTTAACGCGCTGAAATCAAAAACAAACTCGTTTACGCCGGATTTATACAACTCCTCAACTTTGTCAAATTGTTCCAAAATCCGGTCTTCAAACATGTGCATACGGCAAAAACCATCGCACGTAAACGGAAAAATTTTCTTCAGCGAAGGGTCGTGAAGCGCAAAATCTCCTTTATTACAAGGGGCAGTGCACGAAAGTCTTGAAATTATTGCACTGTCATTATTCAGCGGACACAGGCCCAGACTCGGAACGCGAATATTCCCGGCAATCGTGTACTTGCGGTTTGGAATCTCATTTTTAATCTTGCTAATCGTGCGCATTGCCTTCTCAGAATCCGGGAAATCAGTGAAATCTACCGTTGTAATCGGCGCAAGATTATTCAAGCATTTAATAGACATACTGTTTAAAAGATTAATTCCCTGCCCGATTTCAATCGGAATATGGTTTATTTCACTGTCGTTAATGACTGCCCAAAAATACCCGATATTGTTAATTATCAGCGAAGACGGCTGTGAACCGCCCAGTATAATCTGCTTTTCGTGCTCAAAAACCCTGTCAAAATCACGCTCAATAAGTATTCTCGGAGTTGACAGCTGGAACTTTATATCATATTTTTCGCAAAATCGCTTAACCTTAGTAATAATCTTATTGAAACTGCTTGTTGCAAGGTCGGATGTCGAAAGTATTTCGCCGTATTCTATTGAGTAAATCGGGTTTGCGCCAATCTTCTTAATGTATTTTTCCAGCTCTTTAAGCTGTGAGAGATTTGATAACCGCAGGTTCACCCGATAAATGTCTTTAGGGCTTTTGCATTCCCGAATACTTTTGCTGTCATCTTTGGTTTTTTGAATATCCCACTCAAAAGTTTTGATATTCCGTGTAAATTTGAAATCTCTGCCCTCAGCGCTCACAACTTCACCTGAAAAATGGTTTGTCTGATAAATACTTTTTCTCACGTGTTTAAACGGAAGTTTCTGGTTCTTAAACAATTTCGGTTTCTCAAGAATTTTCTCAACCAGCTCAATCCCCTCCAAAATCTCGTCAGACGCGGCGAATTTTCCCTTAATAACAACACTGTCAATTGCTTTTAACTTCTTAATATCCTCCGCGCACCATGGAAGGTTGTCCGAATCAATTGCAAGCGGAAGTTTGGTGTACTGTTTGATTTTCTTAATGTTTTTCATGTAAATTTCTTCGGTAATAATCACCGCGTCAACTTTGTGAAAGCTGTTCAAAAAATCAATTCCGGCAAGGTTATGAATATCAAAATACGAGTCCACAATGACTTTAAACGGAAGTTTGAAAACCTTAATTGCCTCTAAAATCGCAAAACTGTTTATAAATATTCCGTGAATATCCACCGTTTTCAGAAACTTCAACATCCTTTTGATTTCGGGAAGGTTTTCTTCGGTTATATCATGTTTGAAATTAATATAAAAATTACACTTGTTCGTTCCGGCAGTGTCAATAAATTCTTTTACGTATTCAAAATTCCCGTCCAGAAACTTCTTATAATAGACATAATAATCACGGCACCCTGTCTGTTTTGCAAACTCCTCAATATCCGACGGCTTTTTTATAGGTGCAATCAACTTTATATTATCCATGTGATTAATATACCAGAATTAACAAAATTATACAAATATCCCCGTCAACCGGCAATTTTTTTTCTGTTTGTTTTTATAGTATATGTGAAGATATCTATTGTTGATGAAAAATTATTAAGAGGTCCGTCGCCTTTTCCCCTCACTGTTTTTAAGCTAAAAAGGCAAGGGATTACACAAATATGCGATCTCCAGCATGATTGTGCATTCTCGGTAATACTAAAAAAAATAACCTGTAAATTCCTTAATATAAATTATAAAAATACAACATTTCATATTGGTAAAGGTGAGCTTCCTGATACTATTTTTTTCAGTACTTTAAATGACAACATTATGCAAAACAACGGAAAAACATATCTTCATTGCAAAAAGGGCAGACATCGTACAGGTATTGCCGTTGCGTTTTATAATCTTGCCAAAGGTAAAGAAGTAAAAAAAATTATAGAAGAAGACCTAATTGGTATGGGATACGGTACACACGGAAGATTTACCCCGTCCAAAATCAGGAATGCCATGAAAAAAATATTAGCCGATTTCAAAAAACAATACGGGTAGCCGCAAAGTTGTATTTATAAACCAAAGCCGTAACAATACAGAAAACTGAGTAATAAGTTTTTTAAAAAAGATACGTAAAACGCACACTGCCGCTCTAATTGTTATGCGGCGGAAGCGCCAACATAGGTCTGCTTCTTGCCTCAAATGAGTCAATGATCTTTCTCCTGTCACTTCTGCGATACGCCATCTCAAAATCCCATTTCGATTTTTTACAAACTTCTAAATATTTTTCATATAACCTTTTGACTTCAGGGTCAAAATTTGCCCATTCTACTCCTGCCCCCCAGAACTCTTTATCCAACTCTTTGTCATCCAGTTCCTCAACAGAAACTCCGTATTCTTTCAATTTTTCATCAATGTTTGAAATTTTCATTCTATACTTTTCGCTAATTTTACTCAATTCAACATCGCCGGAATAATACCCCACACTCTCGTCTTTTAGAGCTTTTTTCCAATAGTCGCCTACGTGCTTATCCAACTCAACATCATCGGGATAATACTTTGCGTCTATATGCTCGTCAATAGACGAAGTAAAACACTTATTTGAAAAATTGTTTATTGGATTTATTCTCATACTATATTAAAACGCAAGAAAATATTTTTTGCCAGAGATTGAGTTTCGTTTCGGCGAGAGGTAAGACTAGGGGGAGGGAACGCCACCTAACCGAGAGTGTTCATTTTCTATTGCTTTGTCATTACCTGCTCAAGGCTTTCAACAACTTCATAGCGCTCTTTTATGTCATTCATAATCCCGTATTTATTTCTGAATTCGTACAGTTCATCAAGGTTTATTACCGCGCAGACAGCGCCTTCGCGCTGGTTTTTAATCTCGGAAATTACCCCGCCTTTGTAATCTATAACCCGTGAATGTCCAAGATTTTGTTTATCCGCTTCAATTGGTCCTGACTGGGTAACAGCAGCCATGTAAGCCAGATTTTCCACTGCGCGGGAACGTGTCATAACTTCCCACTGCACAGGCTTGCTTACCCCCCATGCCGCAATATTTACGAGCAAATCAGCTCCGGATTTCATATAGGCGCGGTAAATTTCGGGAAATCTTATATCGTAACAGATTGTAAGCCCGATTTTAACCCCGCCGGCTTCGGCGATAACCGGCCGCTCTCCGGCGGTAATGTATTTTTCTTCATTGTCGCAGCCGTAAAGGTGGATTTTATCGTACTGTGCAACCAGTTCACCTTTGCGGTTGAAAACAGGACAAGTGTTATAATACTGCCCGTCCTGCCTTTTTTCAATGAAGCTTCCGCCGATAATATTTGCGTTGAGTTTTTGGGCAATTGAAGAAAGAAAACCGGCTGTTTCGCCCGCAATATCCTCTGCGTTTTCCGTGAAAATACGCGGACACCACCCTATGGCAAAGACTTCCGGCAGAATAATAAAATCAACCTGCCCGTGAATATCTCTTTCCAGAAGATATTCGACTTTTTCAAAGTTTGCTTTTTTATCCCCTAATGCGGCATTCATCTGTAATACAGCTATTTTTATTTCACCGTGTTTTGCCACAGTTTATCCTTTCGGGCTTGTTTATAGACTTCGGGCGCCCTTTTTTGTATATCGTCCAGTGACGCCTGAATTTTTCCAATAACAACCTGTTCTTCGTCATCTCCGGCGTATATCGGGTCTCCGTAAAGGCAGACAGCTTTTACCGGCCCTACGGGCAGGGTCATTTTGTCCCATGAACGCAGTTTTACGAAGTTTATCTGCGGAGAGTACCAGGTCATCGGAACTATCGGGGCATTTGCAGCTCTGGCTATTTTAACTATACCGCCCTTAACTTTTCCTGCAGGCCCTCTGGGGCCGTCGACCATTAACACTGCACATTCGCCGGCAAGCAGTCTTTCAATAAGCTGTTTTGTAGCGGAAACGCTGCCCTGTCTTCCCGAAGAACCGCGAACATTTTTGAAGCCGAGCATTTCGGTTCCCTGAGCCACAATTTCACCGTCAAGAGATTTGCTTATCATAATGTTTACTTTACCTTTGTTTTGAAGCCCGTATATTCCGAATTGATTTCCATGCCAAACCGCATAAACGCAGGGGGTTAACTGCTGATTGTTAACTTCAACGCAATGCGTAATCGGTGCGTGTGCTTTAAAATAGGCTTTAAGTAAAAACGCCATTTTCTTTATAGTGTTGTCGTTTAGTAATCGAACCATAACTCTAATTATATAACAGTTATTAGTAAATAGTAAATAGTGAATAGTAAATTTAGAGGTATAGAGGGCTGGAGGGATAGCTAAATTGGTTGAATAAATTTTGGGTAGAACCTGATGTAATGGGTGCAGGCTCAGCCTGCCCTTCTCCCTCTGGGAGAAGGTGCCCGTAGGGCGGATGAGGGTTTTATTGTTTATTAAGTGATTAGGTGACTAAGTGATTAGGTAAATAGGAATGAAGAAACAGCCTCTCACACCATAACCGCCCCGTCATCCTGAACTTGTCTTGGATTATTCGCAGTTCGCAGACGCGTGGTTCTGCTCACTTAGACGAGTTTCGGGCTTTGCCCTCCACTCTTGCGAAAATCCGCTGTTTCAGGATCTGGCACATGGCAAATCCCACTATCTTCTCAATTTTGTTCCTGCATTGCTTAACCTTTCAATCATTCAACTTTTCAACCCTTCAACTATTTTTCATCCTCTTATAGGATTTGCACAAATTCATTTTTGATGTACAATCGTAAAATAAATTATAGAGGATAATTATGAAAGTTAATTTTGAAAAAGAGGGTGTAAATGTCATAAAAATGGACATTACAGTCCCCGCAAAAGAAGCGCAAACCGCTTACGACAGCGCGGTAAGAAGGTTTGCCCAATACGTGAATATTGACGGTTTCAGGAAAGGAAAAGCGCCTAAAAACCTTGTTGAACGCAATATAGGCATTGACAGAATTAAGGCGGAAGCCTTAGAAAATTTGATGCCTGCGTTAATTCGCGATATTTCGGCTGAAAATAATCTTGATTTAATTACACAGCCTGTTATTTCCTCTTATGATTTTGAATTGGGAAAAGACTTGAAAGTTACCGTGCGCGCCGAAGAAAGACCGGAGGTTACTCTGGGCAAATATAAGGACTTGACGGTTAATGTTCAGGCTGCCGCTATGCCTCAGGACGCATTTGATAAAGCATTGGAAAATGTTTTAAATCAATACGCAGCGGAAGAAACTGTTACGGACAGAGCCGCAAAAGATACGGATATTGCGGTTATAGATTTTGACGGTTCTGTTAACGGCGAAAAAATTCAGGGCGGTGAAGGTAAAAATTATACGCTTGACCTGAAAAATTCAACTTTTATTCCGGGCTTTGCCGAGTCAATCACCGGGCACAAAACAGGTGAAGAATTTGATATAAATGTTACTTTCCCAAAAGAATACCATGATGAAAAACTTAAAGGACAGCCGGCTGTTTTTAAAATTAAAATACATGAGCTTAAAGAGAAAAAGCTTCCCGAACTAAATGACGAATTTGCCCAAAAACTCGGACCGTTTAAGACGGTTGCGGACTTAACGGCAGATATAAATAAATTTTTGGAGAGCCGGAAAGAACAGGCGGATAAACAAAATTCCGAAAATGAAGTGTATAAAAAAGTTATAGACGCTTCCAAAGTGGATATTCCGCAGTCAATGATTGACAGAGAAGTTGCGTCAATGAAAGAGGAATATAAGGCAAGGCTTGCACAGCAGGGGGTTTCGTGGGAAATGCTTCTGAAATCGCAGAGTGAAGCCGAGATAATCAATACTTTAACCGAAGATGCAAAGCAGAGAATCAGGAATTCTCTTGTTATTGATAAAATTGCGAAAGTTGAAGAATTAAAACTTGAAGCAAAAGATTTAGAACAAAAATTTACGGAAATAAGCGCGGCTTACGGTATGCAGCCGGATCAGCTAATCAGGCAGTTCGGGCAGAATCCCGAATTCTTGGGAACTGTTTCGCAGCAGGCTGTGAACGATAAAGTAAGAGATTTTCTTATGACCAATAACCGTGTTGTTATGATACAGCCGGAACCGCAAAAAACGCCGAAACCCAAACCGGCAAAGAAAACAGCCAAGAAGGTGGCAAAATAGTTCAAACAGAGTTATAATAAATAAAAGAAAGGAATTTAATCATGAGTTTTGTACCTGTGGTAATTGAGCAATCCAGCAGAGGCGAGCGTTCGTTTGATATTTTCTCAAGACTGCTGAGAGAAAGAATAATATTTTTAGGAACCGGAATTGACGATATGGTGGCAAACCTTGTTGTTGCACAGCTTCTTTTACTGGACAGCGAAAACCCGGAGAAAGACATCATGTTATATATCAACAGTCCGGGCGGAAGCGTTACGGCAGGCTTCGCTATTTACGACACCATGCAGCACATAAGAGCGGATGTTTCCACAATCTGTCTCGGTCAGGCGGCTTCTATGGGGGCATTTCTGCTTGCAGCCGGCGCAAAAGGCAAAAGGATGGCTCTGCCGCATTCAAGAGTGTTAATCCACCAGCCTTTGGGCGGCGCTCAGGGACAGGCAACCGATATTGAAATCCAGGCGGCGGAAATAGTCCGGATTAAAAAATCGCTGAACGAAATTCTTGCCAATAACACAGGGCAGTCAATCAAGAAAATTGAAAAAGATACTGACCGCGATTATATTATGACTCCCGATGAAGCTCTGGAGTACGGCATGATTGATAAGGTTGTATCAAAAGAATTAATCAGACAGGAGAAGTAAATGCCCAAAATTGATGACAGCAGACTAAAATGTTCATTTTGCGGAAAATCACAGGATCAGGTAAAGAAATTAATTGCAGGCCCTGAGGTATACATTTGCGATGAATGCGTTGAGCTTTGCAACGAAATCCTTGATGAAGAATTTTTTGAAAGCAAGGATAAAGAAGGCGTTGAAACTTCCCATTCGGAAAAATCAATTCCCAAACCTCATGAAATAAAAGCTTATCTTGATGAATACATAGTCGGACAGGATGACGCCAAAAAGGTTCTTGCCGTAGCGGTATATAATCACTACAAGCGTCTTAAACATAATAAAACCGTTGATTTAAAAAATAACGTGGAAATTCAAAAATCTAACATTTTGCTGGTAGGCCCTACCGGCTCCGGCAAAACGCTTTTGGCGCAGACTCTTGCCAAAATGCTGGATGTTCCTTTTGCTGTTGCTGATGCGACAACGCTTACAGAAGCGGGTTATGTGGGAGATGATGTGGAAAACATTCTTCTCCGCCTGTACCAAAATGCCGGTTTTGAAGCGGCTAAAGCGGAACGGGGCATTGTATATATTGACGAGATTGATAAAATTTCAAGAAAATCCGAGAGTACTTCAATTACCCGCGATGTTTCGGGTGAAGGCGTTCAGCAGGCGTTATTGAAGATGATTGAAGGCACTATTGCGCATGTTCCTCCTCAGGGCGGCAGAAAACATCCGCATCAGGAATTTATTGAAATTGATACAAGTAATGTTTTGTTTATTGTGGGCGGCGCATTTGTCGGGCTGGAAAAAATTGTCGAAGCCCGTGCAGGCGAAGGGGTTTCGCTTGGCTTTGGCGCGAAAGCTCCGTTGTCTAAAGCTGAAAAAGAAGCGCAGACGTCTAAAATGCTTAAAAAATTACAGCCGGAAGATTTGCTGAAATTCGGCTTAATCCCTGAATTTATAGGCCGCGTTCCGATTTATGCGGTGCTTGAGCAGTTGAGCGAAAAAGCTTTAAGGATGATTTTAACCGAGCCTAAAAACGCTATTGTAAAACAATACCGCTGTCTGCTGAATATGGACGGCGTTGATTTGGAATTTGAACCTGAAGCGGTTAATTTAATTGCACAGGACGCTATCAAGCGTAAGACCGGCGCCAGAGCGCTGCGCTCAATAGTTGAAGAGATAATGCTGGACGTAATGTATGATATTCCGGCAAAAGGCGGTATGGATAAATTTGTTGTTACGGCGGATATGGTGAAAAACAAAAATAAAGCCGCGTTAATAAAACTGCCGACGAAAAACGACAACGCGGCATGAAATTTCCTGAAAGGCTGGGCAGTTGGGTAAAACATTAATACTAATCGACGGACATGCACTGGCTTTTCGCCAATACTACGCCTTAGAGCGCACGGGAATGAAGACTTCTGACGGAACGCCGACTTGGGCTGTGTTCGGTTTTTTTAAAGCTGTATTTGATTTACTCAAAAATGAGAGCCTTCAGGCTGATGCGATAGCGGTCGCTTTTGACGTAAGCCATCAGACTTTCAGGCTTGAGAAGTATGCAAATTATAAATCCAACCGCGAGGCAATGCCGGATCCGATGAAAATTCAGATGGAATTGATTAATGAAGGGTTAAAAGCTTTTAATATCCCGGTCTATACCAAAGAGGGCTTTGAAGCGGACGATGTTATCGGAACTATTGCGCAAAAAGCCTGTGACTTAGGGCATAAGACTTTAATTTTGACCGGCGATCAGGACGCGTTTCAGCTTGTTGACAGTCAAGGCTGTACAAAGGTTATTATTCCCTCGAAGGGCGAGCTTATGGAATACAATTGGGAGAAAATTCATGAGAAATTAGGGGTTTATCCCGATCAGGTTGTTGATTATAAGGCTCTGCGCGGGGATACATCGGATTGTATTCCGGGAATTAAGGGGATAGGCGAAAAAACGGCGGCAATGCTTTTGAACCGCTATTATACACTGGAAGAACTGCTTGCGGACTGCATGAATATCCCTGAAAAATCCGTGAAGGAAAAAATCTGCGGCGGTAAAGAAGATGCGGAATTGAGTAAATTTCTTGCTACTATTGTCAAGGACGTGGATTTTGACTTTGATTTTGATAAAACACATGTTGAGCTGCCGGATTTAGCTTCGGTAACACAATTTTTAAAGAAAATGCAATTTTACAGCTTTATAAAGAATATAAATTCCATAATGCATTCTTTTAACAAAAATGAACCCGTAAAACCCGGAGTTCCGCAAGAAGGTTTACAGCTCGGCTTTTTTACCGAAACAGCGCCGCAGATTAGCGATGTTAATTACGACCGGAAAGTAATAACAGACGCTGCCGGTTTGGCGCTTCTGGTTAAGGAGCTGGAAAGCAGAACGTTAATTTCTTTTAAGGCCGCTGCTGACGTAAAAAGCGCTGTATTATCCAACCTGACAGGAATAGCATTTGCGTATAACGAGGCTTATCAGGCGGATAATCGTGTTCATGCCGCTGACAGCAAGGCGAAAACACAGACTTTTTATATTGAACATTCCGGTCAACTGCTGTATGAAGACATTATTTCAGCCTTAAAACCCGTATTTGAAAACGAGAACATTAAAAAAACAGTGCATGACGCAAAAACAGAATATAATATTTTACGCAATCACGGCATACATGTTCAGGGAATAATCTTTGATACAATGCTTGCCAGTTATGTGAAAGACCCAACGCGCAATCATGATTTGGATGTTCAGTCGGTCGAACTCCTTAACCATGTAATGTATGATGTTCAGGATAAGAAAAAACGGGACACTGCCCCTGATTACGTAACAGACCATGTTTCAACCGTTCTTGAACTTACAAAATACTGGACGGGCAGTCTTGACGATAAAGAGCTTAAACTTTTGTATGAAATTGAATTCCCGCTTTCGCTTGTGCTTGCTGACATGGAATGTACCGGAATATCAATTGATGTGGGATATTTGAGAGAATTAACGCAGAGCATGAACCGGACTCTGCACCGCTTGGAAGATAAAATATATCAAATTGCACAGGAAGGGTTCAATATTAATTCGCCAAAGCAGGTTGGTGAAATTCTTTTCGGGAAACTGGGCCTGAAAAGCAGAAAAAAACGCGGAAAACAGCAATATTCCACTAATGCGCAAATTTTGGAGGAGCTGGCTCCTGATTATGAAATTGCGGATTTAATTTTAAAATACAGAAAGTTTGCCAAATTGAAGTCTACTTACACAGAGGCTTTACCGGCGTTGATTAACCCTGTGGACGGCAGAATTCACACCTCGTACAATCAAACGGTAACAACAACCGGCAGATTGTCTTCTTCAAACCCGAACTTGCAGAATATTCCCGTCCGCACGGAAGACGGAAACAGAATACGGCAGGCTTTTGTTCCGAAAGACCGCAAAAACAGCCTTATTTTGTCTGCGGATTATTCACAGATTGAACTCCGTCTGCTGGCGCATATTTCGCAGGATAAACATTTAACGGATGCATTTAATAAAAATATTGACGTACACAGCCTTACAGCGTCAAAAGTCTTTGATGTTCCGATTGAAGCCGTTACAAAAGAAATGCGTTACAAAGCCAAAGCGGTTAATTTTGGGATTATATACGGACAGAGCAAATACGGGCTTGCAAAAGCTCTCGGCATCAGCAACGAAGAAGCTGATGATTTTATCCGCAAATATTTTATTACCTATCCCGATGTAAAAGTTTATATGGAAAACACTGTAAGGCAGGTTGAAGAAACAGGCTATGTGGAAACTATTTTCGGACGTAAAAGGTATTTGGCGGACGAACTGGCAAGTTCAAACGGCATGGTTCGGGAGTTTGCCAAACGTGCGGCTATAAATCAGCCTTTGCAGGGAACAGCAGCCGATTTGATGAAAATTGCAATGATTAATTTTGCAAAAAAATTAAAGGAAAACAATTTAAAGTCAAAAATGATTATGCAGGTTCATGACGAGATTGTCGCGGAACTTGACAAGAGTGAACTTGATGTTGTACAAAGGTTAATAACAAGCTCAATGGAACTGGACGGACTGCTGTCAGTGCCGCTGGTGGTAGATATCAGCATAGGTGCAACATGGAAAAACGAAGTATAAAATATAACGGAATAGTTCCTATAAAAGTCGTTGCGAGCGGCCAACGGGAGCGCGGCAATCCCAAAAATCAGCAATTCCGGCTGTATTGCTTTGCCGCTTCGTTCCTCGCAATGATTTTTGCTGTGCTGCTGTTTTTTCAGCCGGTTTTTGCTGCGGAGCATCCTTCATCTGTGACTGTTCAGAACGTTTCTTACGGTATTTGCAATAAAGCATTCAACATGCCTCCCGAAAAACTCTTTTATCTGGCAATAGCAAGCGCGGGCGCAAACAGGTTTGCCATAAATGAAATTCAGTCCAAAAACGGTTATATTCTTTTTACCGCCGCAAATAAGGAGTTTTTGGCGGCAGTGGTCAGGCTGGACAAAACGCATTCCGCATTGAAGATAACCCCCGTTAACAATATTTATTATTTTGCGCCCGGAATTGTAACGAATTTCTTTAAATACATAGAGCTTAACAGCGCCGAAGAAGTTAAGACGCTGCCCAAGCGGGTTGACAAAACATAGCGGAAACATTACCACCCCCTTGAGGAGAGAGTTCATTTTACATCGCTCTGTCCTCGCAATTGTACATGTTAAGTAATTAGTTACATGATATTAGTGAATAGTAAACAGGAAAGAGGGAACAGCAAAGGATAGCCCACCTTCTCCCAGAAGGGCAGGCTGAGCCTGCACGACAAACAAGGCGAGCTATACGAGCCGTAGTTTGACGGGTCAGAGTGGCACCCAAAACACTGCGCTCTACCCGAGATTTGTTCTGTTTTGCGCCCCCTCACCTGAATTTCTAAATTCACACGCTGTGCTCATTAAGAAATTCTTCCTCTCCCGTATGGAGAGGAATTTAACCATTCACCCTCGTTTCACTCGGGATACAGGCTCACAAGGCTCATTCTTCGCCTGTTCGCTTTGTAAACCCTTCAACCTTTCAACTAAAAAGCCATACATCCAGCCCTCTATACCTCTATTACCCGAAGGTTTTGAATGTACTCTCAACATTTTTTTCAATAATCTTAGACACTGCATCCATTTCCGTTTGGATTGCGTTCTGCTCTGTATCAAGCTGCTTCAAACGTAATTCAAGATTTCTGTCTTCTACATGAATAATTTTGATTTTTGCATTAACTTCCTGAATTTTCAGGTCATATTGATATTTGTCGAATTCATACTGATTCATCGCGTCGTCGTAAGCGCGCTGATTAGTAATTGTGTTGGTCGTGAGAGCATGAGTAACCTCATTAGGCTGACCCGGATTTAAGGTGATATTGATAATTCTGCCTGTGCTGTCCTGCTCTATGCGTGCGGGAACATTTTTAACCTCTTCGTGTTTTTTTGCGGAACCGAATCTGTATGCCTGAATATACGAACGCGAATGCCCGTTTTGATCGTAAACAGCTTTTTTAAGTTCATCTGCATTGTAGAATACAGGTTCGTACGCGCCGGTTGCGGAGTTTTTGACATATCTTACCATCCAGTCGTGCTTGCCGTATTGGCTGTTGAGCAGGTCAATATTTATTTTTTCCTGTTCAAACAGCTTTACCTGTTCTTCCGGTGACAATGTGTTGTAATACTCATTATCGCCGATGTATGCAATCGGTATCATTACAGGTTTAATTGACTCCATAAACGCATCTATCTTATCAGCAATATCAAGGAACAAAGCCTGCCGTTCCGCAGCAGGGAGTCTGTCGTATAAAGAAGCATCGGGGTTATTCTCCCAGTCTTCTCTTAACTGCTCTATTTCATCCAGCCATAGATTGTATGCAAAATCGCTTTCAAATGACTTTAATAAACCCATGAATGAAACTTCAGAAGCGTCCGAATCATTATGTACTGCGCCGGTTAAATTAGCTTCCAGGTTGCCAAACGGAAGCCCTGAAGACGTATTGTAGGCATTTCCCCATCTGACGTAGTGAGGTACATTTCCTGACCAATATACCAAATAGCCGTTACGGATGGTCTCTCCGCCGGGGGTTGTGTAATTAGAACCGTTGCGGTAAAGCTGGCCGGCATTAACTGCCGCATCCAATTTTGCAATGGTTGCAGGATTTGAAAAGTCTATGTATTCAGCAGTTGAATTTGTTCTGTATATTTTTTCCCCGCTGAGGTCCGTAACCCATGTGCCTCCGGCGTCGGTTACAAGCTGGCTGTTGCTTCTTGTAGCATTAGTTACGCCGAATAAAGATGATGTGGACAGAGCATATACATCAACAGTTTTTTGAAACATACTTTTTAATTTCGGGTTACCGTTTTCATATATAACATTACCCGCCGCGTCTCTTTCGTAATTACTGATTAATCTGATTATGTTTGTGCTTAAAGGGTTTCCGTCATTATCCGTAAAATATCCGGGCTGAAATTCTTCGGGTTTTTTTGAAGCAAGCATTACATAATTGCCGTCTGCGTCTTTTTCCAGCAATTTAATTGTAATCTCACCCATTGTTTGTGCCAGCGCCTGATTGTTTCTTGTCATTACTACATCACGGCTCAAGGTGACAGTTGTTCCTGTGGAGGATGTATAAGATGTTGAAGGCTTAGAAGGGTCAGTGTACACTTTAGAAGTATAATATAAGTCAGGTACACCCGGCGCACTGTAATGTGTGCCGGTAATAAGGTTTCCGGAGCCGGAAACCGGAATACCGTTATACGTACCGCTTATTGCATTCAAGTCAGAAGGATTCGGGTCATAAAAAGTTGCGACCATAGCCTGTAATATGCGGTAATACTCGTCCATCCCGCCGCTATAAGCGGAGTTACGGTAAGATTGAGTTGCGGTTGTCCATTTTCCGAGTAATGTCGGAGTACCGTCCGCATAAGTCAGCTGTCCTAACTGCGGCACGCTGTTTGTCATTGTAACAGCGCTCATAAGCGCAGCCGCTTCGGGTGAGCCGGCTGCCTGAGCTTCAAGCACAATAGCTCTGAGGTTCACAACAAAGGAATTCAAAGCGTCTGCCGCTGTTCCGCTGCCGTCTGCCGCTGCACGGTAGGCATCGGCAACATTTTGACCGGCATAAACTTCATTTGCCGGTACAAAAAACTTGTCATACGCAGGATTTGTGTTTGCAGCCTGAGCAGTCTGCATATCAGTATAAAACCCGGTACTTTTGTTGTAATGAAGGTTGGTAAGGAAAACTTCATGGTAAAGGAAATCATCTTCATCGCCGAGAGAACGGAGTTTTTGCGCTCCGACATAGTAATTCCCGCCGGAATTGGTAACTATCGGCGTTTCGGCAGATACAAGCGCAAAGTCGTCCTGCCATTCGCGAAGGTAACTTACGCTGTAAAGCCCGCTGCCTTTGGCGATTAATGAGGTAATGGAGTTGGAAAGAGAGCCGTCGGCAAAGCTATAAACAGTTTTTGTATAATCATCAACAGAAGGAGGAATAGGAACGCTCATGCCTAACATTTGGTTATAATAATTGGCAGACTGATTACCCAGCGCTGTTCTTTGCTGGTTAATCTGCTGTCCCTCGTATTCAACGTTCGTCTTCCGAGCCGTTAAACCAAGAAACCTGGCCTGTGAAGCTGCCATACCCATAGTTTTTCCTTTTGTCTCATTTCCTTACATGTGTTATCGGCAAAAACACCTGAAAACTTTACTGAAAGCAGGAAAAAGACACTAATTCCCGTTACATTTCTTAAAGAAATATCATGCTGCCAAACAGTGCGCCGTTAAGTTTTGTAAAGTGTAGAAACTACACTATAAGGCTGTTTCAGAGAATTCAATGAAAATTATCATCTTTGACGGTTGACAAACAAAATATTATGTGAAATAATAAGTACATAAGATTTAAGTGTAGCTGAAACACTAAATATAAATAGAATTCATTAACCCCAAACATATAAACTCCTAAATAATAAACACTAAAAGAGACCATTAGGATGCAGAAAACGACCCACTCACCAAATGAGTGGTTTTTTTTGGGGAACTATATACATAGCCAATATAAGCCATATTGTCATTCCTGTATAGGTTAGGTAAATCGGTGACAAAAATATTTTTTTCTTAACATGAGAGAATAAAAGAAAAGGAGAAAAGCAATGCACACAAAAACAATTGAAAACCTAACAACTATTACAAAGAATTACATCAGGAATTGGAAATTTCTAATCAGGGAGTATGAATAAAAGAAGGAAAACATTCTCAATTCAGATTTGTAACCGACTTTTACAAGTTTCACAAAACGAACAGACAGAATTTTTTGAAGTTTTATCACAGATTCAAGAGCACAGGGGATGAACTTTTATTGCTGCCTCAAAGA
>JAISCP010000047.1 GCA_031265495.1 Heliobacteriaceae bacterium
ATTTTTGGCGGTCTTCCTTTCCAAATGTAGTTTTTAACAATAATTGGCTCTATTGATTCTGTGAACACCTCTTCACTAATCGGGTAAAAACGTTTATTATTCATCTCTGCCTCCATCAAATTTTAATAGAAATATTATATCACAAATACTAATCTTTGTCCACACTGCCTAGTCTCCAATGGTATTTTTATATAACATTTGACAAAATTTGTCTAAGTGTTGTATAATTCTGCTGTGATAATTGAAGAAGGAGGAATGGTTATGAGAGAAGTATTTAGAAACAGCTGTAATGCAGGCACAGCACCACTTTCGGGGGGGGGGGGGGGGGGCTTTCTAACAGCTTCCTGCAAGGCTTTCGGCCTTTAGATAAGAAACCTGTCCTTCCGAGCTCGCTTCAGAAACTTTATGATTTCCTCTCCATACGGGAGAGGAAGAATTTCTTAATGAACACAGGGAATTTAGAAATTCAGGTGAGGGGGGCGCAAAACCGAATAAATCTTGGGCGGAGCAAATGTCATGGGTTCAGCCTTCCCGCCCCCTCACCCCAAACACCAAAGAGATTTGTTCCCCCCTTGAGGGGGAACCGGAATTTACAGAGTAAATTCCGAAGGGGGGCAGGCTTCACTCTGGCGGAGATGATGATAGTTCTGCTGGTAATGACAATAATTTTGGCGGCATTTGCTCCGTTGATGACGCGCCGTATGAAAAGCAATATTTCCAGTAGCGGCGGCGGAGAGTCATTGTGGGCGGAATTGACAACAAACGGGCCGGGTATATATTACGGAACAGGCAACGCCGAAAGCGTAATAATAGGAGCTGCCGCAAAAGCCACTGATGACAATGCCCGTCTGATATTGAAAAAAGGCACAGCAGCACAAAATCACATGATTTTTAAAGATGAAAGCGGCACTGCCAATGCAGCTTTGTACACAGACGATACAAACATGTATTTTGGGAGTGTACCGGATGATAAGCGGAAAAAAATGAACACATCTTTTGGCGTAGGCGCGTTAGCAAATATAACAGCCCCGCTTAATCCTCCGGCAAATATGCTTAATTCCTGGAATACAGCGCTGGGTTATATGGCAGGCAATAAAGTTACTACCAGTTATGGTAATACATTTGTGGGCAGTTTAACAGGAAAAAATAACACGACCGGTAGTACTAACACATTTGTAGGTACTTCCACAGGAGAAGTAAATACAGAAGGTGACGCAAATACATTTATTGGTAGTATTGTAGGAATGTCTAACACCTTAGGTTATCGGAATACATTTATTGGTGTTTGGTCAGGCTACTCCAGCATTGATGGTTATAATAACACAGCTTTAGGCTATGAGGCATGTTACCATATAAAACGCGGTTCAAACAAGACCTGTATAGGAGCATATTCAGGTCCTCCCTCAGATGTGCCAAACGATAATAGTGAAGTTTGGATAGGTAGTCGCTCAGGCGGTGTGTACAGCCCTAACGGCACCCCCTACTCTGCCGGACATTATACAATGATGGGCCATATGCGGCCAACCGAGTCGATTTATCTTGACGGTGTTGCGACATATATAAAGGGCTCACTTTCTGTTGCCGGTACATTTACTAATCCTTCCGATAAACGCCTGAAAAATATTAAAGGCGAAAACACCAGCGGGCTGGAAAAGATTAAACAGATAAAAGTGTTCAATTACACAAGAAAGGATGACAAAGAAAAAACTCCCCGAGTCGGCGTAATTGCGCAGGATTTACAAAAGATATTTCCTGACGCGGTAAGCAAGGGTTCTGACGGCTTTTTGAACATTCGGCCGGAGGACATTCTCTATGCTTTGGTTAATGCGGTAAAGGAGCTGGATAAGAATATCAAAGAGATTCAAACCAGAGTAGCAAAACTTGAAAAAGAAAATAAACAACTAAAAGCTCAAAACAAAGCGCTTGAGGCGCGGCTTTCCGGACTTGAGGCGAAAATTAATAGGGTTGAATAGTTGAAAGGTTGAATGGTTTAATTCCTTCTCACTCTGGGAGAAGGTGGCACGTAGTGCCGGATGAGGGTTTTATTGAATGAAATTAGTGAATAGTTTTTAGTGAATAGGATTGTTGCTTTGTCATTGCTGTACATGTTAAGTAATTAGTTAAATGATTTGTTAAGAAGACAACAATTTCCGGAATTCCTAAATTTGGCGCGTCATCGCGCTCCTGTCATGCTGAACTTGTCTTGGATTATCGGCGTTCGGCCGGAGTAACGTCCGGCCTCACATGGGGCTTTCAGCCCCGCCGAAATCCGCTGTTTCAGGATCTGCCTTTTGTACGGGGAAGTAAATGGTATTGAATATTTTACCGTTGGTCAGAACCTGAAACAATCCGGCCGAACGCCGATAATCCAAGACAAGTTCAGCATGACAAGGTGATTGTTCAAGTAAGCCGACAATCAAACTTTACTGCCCCCTCACCTGAATTTCTAAATTCACACTGCGTGTTCATTAAGAAATTCTTCCTCTCCCGTATGGAGAGGAGCAGGCTGAGCCTGCACCCAAAACACTGTACTCTACCCGAGATTTGTTCAACCCTTAAACCATTCAACCTTTCAACTATTCAACCAATTTAGCCATACCTCTATCCCTCCGGCCCTCTATATCACTCAGGCAGTTTTATACAGAATTCGGTACGGACGTTTTCTTCGCTGTTTACCGTAATCTCTCCGCCATGTGCAAGCATTATCTGTTGTGATAAGTACAGCCCCAGACCGGTTCCGATTTTGCGGAATTTTTTGTTTGCGCAGTAGTATTTATCAAAAATCATTTCAATTTCTCCGGCTGAAATCCCCTGCCCGTAATCAATTACGGAAATCGTCACAAATCCCGGAATTCCGCCTGTTTTAATTTCAATATTCTTCTTTGTGCCGCTGTGGGAAACAGCATTGGAAATAAGGTTTTTAATAACCCGTTCAAGCTGCAAAGAGTCAGCGCTGATTTTTTTATCTTTGCCCGCAATGAAATCCGTTGTTATTCCTGAATTCTCGGCAATAGGCTGCATTGCCCGGACAATTTCCTCTATAAATCCGTTCAGTTGAATTTCCTCTTTTTCCAAAGGTATTCCGTGTTCCTGAATTTTGTAGGTTTCAAGCAGGATTTCCACCAGATTGATAAGCTCCCTGCCGGAGGTCTGCATGTTTTTCAGTGCGGCTTTCTGTTTTTCGTTAATACTGCCGAATTTTTCATCAAGAAAAAAGCTTACAACGTTTGTCTGTGCGATAATCGGAACTTTTAAATCGTGTGTAAGCGCTGCGGCAAAATCCTCCTTTAATGTTTTAATCTCCCGTTCGCTGTCAATAACTGACTCAAGGCGTTCATTTTGGCGCATGAGTTCGGTCTGATACTCAATAATCATTTTTTCTCTGTCATTGAGGGTTTCTATCATACGGTTAATACTGCCGGTAAGGGTTTTGTATTCGGGGTTGTTAATTTTATCTATTTTTGCGGCAAGGTTTCCGTAGCGCACGGAATTCACTATATTGGTAACCATTTTCAAATCTTCTTCAACCTGCCGCCATCTCTTATTTGTCTGCCTTGTTATGAAGAACAGCGCTATGAAAATAATAATTACACTAAAGTTTATCAAATACCACGGCATATTGCTCCTTTCTCCATTACAGCAGCGTGAAAAAACCGCTTTTATTTATGATATAATTATAGCAAAGGATGTTATTATGAGCAAGTTAAAATTACCCGGAACAATAAAGATGGTCATTACGGATTTTGACGGAATTATGACGGACGGGTGCGTATACATAAACGAAAACTCGGTAATTTCGCGCAAAATAAGCTTTAAAGATGTTATGGGGCTGCATATACTCAGGCAAAATAATATTCAAGTCAGTATAATTTCCGGCGAAAGCAGTTCCGCAATAGACATGCTCGCTAAAAGGTTTGCCGTAGAAGATGTTCATCAGAATATAAGAGTTAAAATTGATACGGTTAAGTCTGTTCTGGAAAAATACGGGCTTAGCGATGAGGAGTTTGTGTATATAGGGGATGACATTAATGACTTTGAGCCGTTGAACTTTGCAAAATACAGGATAACTGTTCCGAACGCTGCGGATAAAGTGAAAAAGATTAAGGGAATTCAGATGACAAAAAGCTGCGGCGGGAACGGGGCTTTTAGAGAGGTAGCGGATTGTCTGGCAGATTTAAAAAAATAATTAAAAAAATTAAAAACTTAAATCTTATAGTGGAAAAATACAAGCAGGAAACGGTAATTCAGTCTTTACCGTCGGTTGCTCAGGTTAACCGTGCAAAAAGAATGATTAACGACGGCAGGCCGGAAGAAGCAAAAGAGGTTTTGCTTGAAGCGTTGGAGCTTCCGAATAAAGACCCGCTTGTTTACAAATATTTAGGGCTTGTTTACGATATATTGCATGATTATCCTAACGCTGCGGAGGCTTACCGTAACTCTGCCGGTTTGAACCCTCAGGATAAAATTATCTGGCAGAAACTGGGCTTTGCGCTTATTGCAGTCGGCAGGTACGCTGATGCGGAAAAGTCTTTTGAAAATGCCCAGAAAGTTATGCCCGGCAGTACGGATACTTTTACGGGCTGGGGCATGGCGCTTATGAAAGCGGATAAGCTTCAGGAGGCTGCGGAAAAATTTGCCCAAGCTTCAACAGCTAACAAGTATAACTTTATGGCAATTTTTCTGGCGGCGGTTACTTCCGTGAAGCTCGGAGAGTATGACAAAGCCGATGCAAAACTGGCTTTTTTGGCGAACGTCTGCCCCAATGAAACGAACGCTTATGAGTATGCTAATTTGAAATACCTCAGAGGCGATTTAAATAACGCAATTTTTTATGCTGAAAAGTCACTGGAATACAATCCGGGCATGCTCCCCGCGTATGTTCTGCTGGGGAAACTTTATACGCATAAATGTGACAGGGAACAGGCTCTGCGCTATTTTGAAACCGCTTATGAAAAAGATTTAATCAATACAAACCTTTACTTGGAGTGGGCTTGCGCGTTCATTAAATTCGGCATGTACGGGCAGGCAAAAGAGAAGCTGTCGGCCGCGCTTGCCTTAGAGCCGGACAATGCGGATTTAAAAGCGAATTTGGCGTTGTGTTATGCGCTTGCAGGGAACATTGAAGACGCGCAAAACTGTATTAAGGATATAACGGCTAATCCTGTCTGCTCTGTTGTTTCGGGTATAATTGCATACGAAAACGCCGAGTACGAAAAAGCGGTGGATTTTCTGAAAAAAACTTTGGATGATGAAGCGGATAATTTTGTAAGTCATTACTATCTGGCAAAGTCTTACCGAAAACTAAATAACCGCGCTAAAACACAGGAGCATTTTGACGCGGCTCTGGATGAAAACCCCGAATATCTTCAGGCACGGCTGGATTATGCAGAATATTTTATATCCGAAGGGGATTACGCCGAAGCGCGCAGAAAACTTCGTAAAGCGCTTAAATCAGAGCCTGACAACCCTGAATTATTAAATTTATTATTTTTTGCAGGCTATATGCTTGTCAAAGAAAATTCTTGCGGATATAATATAAAAGAGGTACTGGCAGCAGCCGCTAAAATACCGCCGGAATTTTTCCGGTATTCTAAGCAAAAAGAGGAATTAGAGGAGATTTTAGGAAAGATTTGAAAAAGATAATAGTTCAAAAGTTCGGCGGTACATCGGTAGCCGATACAGATAAAATAAAAAACGCCGCAAGAACGGCAGTAAAAGAAAAACAGAACGGAAATGACGTTGTAGTTGTTGTTTCGGCAATGGGGCATACGACGGACTATCTGGTTAAAATGGCAAAGGATCTGAGCGATGAGCCTTCGAGCCGTGAAATGGATATGCTTTTATCTACGGGTGAAGGGGTTTCTATTGCGCTTCTTGCAATGGCAATTCAGGCTCAAGGATACGATGCGGTGAGCTTTAACGCCATGCAGATAGGCATTATAACGGAAAATGTCCATTCTAAGGCAAGAATTACGGATATAAAAACCGATAAGCTGAAAAAGAACCTTGCGGAAGGCAAAATAATTGTTATAGCAGGTTTTCAGGGAGTAACTCCTGACGGTGAAATTACTACTCTGGGGCGCGGGGGTTCTGATACTTCCGCAGTTGCGCTTGCGGCGGCGCTGAACGCTCACAGGTGCGATATTTATACTGATGTTGACGGGGTTTATACAACGGACCCGAGAGTTGTTCCCAACGCCTCAATGCTCAGAGAAATCTCTTATGACGAAATGCTGGAGCTTGCGCATGCGGGCGCAAATGTTCTTCACCCCCGCAGCGTTGAGACTGCAAAGCATTTCAGTGTTCCTTTGAGGGTTCGCAGCAGTTTTAAATTAGATAATTTAGGTACTTTAATCTTAGGAGTGGAAAAAATGGAAATTTATCAACCGGTCGCAGGGGTTGCTGCGGATTTGTCCCAGACAAGAATTGTGGTAACGGATGTTCCCGACAAGCCGGGAACTGCGGCGTTAATTTTCAGTAAACTGGCGGAAGAAAATATTTCTGTGGATATGATTATCCAGTCTTACGCCAAAAAAGCTTCCGGTACAAATGACATTGCGTTTACTGTTGATGACGCTGATGCGGAAAAAACAGCAAAGGTTTTAGATGAAATTCAGTTTGGCAATGTTAAGATTGATAAAGATATAGCAAAAGTTTCGATTGTGGGGGCCGGTATGATTGACAGACCCGGAATTGCGTCGGCAATGTTCACAGCCCTTGCGCAGAATAATATTAATATCAGAATGATTTCCACAAGTGAAATAAAAATAAGCTGCCTTGTTAATAAAGAAGATGCGCAAAAAGCGCTCAAGGTTTTGCATAAGGTATTTGGGCTTGAGAGCGGCAAGATTGCGGAAGTAAAAGGCGACCTGCCTCCTGTGGGTTGAATGGTTTAAAGGTTGAAGGGTTGAACGGTTTAATCCCTTCTCCGAGAAGGTACCCGCAGATGAGAGTTTTATTGATATAAGTAAATAGGTGACTAAGTGATTAGGGAACAGAGCTGAATGGTTGAGTGCCTCTCCATACGGGAGAGGAAGAATTTCTTAATGAACACGCAGTGTGAATTTAGAAATTCAGGTGAGGGGGCGCAGAACAGAATAAATCTCGGGTAGAACACAGCATTTTGGGCGCACGCTATACCTGCCCTTCTCCGAGAAGGTGCCCGCGGATGAGGGTTTTATTGAAATTTAATGTCGACACTACCTGGCAAGTTTTTTTTTTACGATGTTTAAGTTCATATAGGAAATAAGGTGATTTATGATAAACAAAGTATTTAGCCCGGTATTTACCAAATATAATCCAATTAAACAATTGAGGGATTATGAGAAAGCTTACATGCCGGCAGTCTGCCAAACCCATTTTCAAGCTAATTTTGGCAGCGGAGAAATTAATGAAGAAATTCGTTCGGAAAAGCAAACCTGGAATAAACAGTATGAAGGAGACTGGTCAATGCTTCCTTGGGCGGGCGAAGAACCGACAAATTCCGAAAAAAAATATATTGACAGGTTTTTAACCGGCAAAAATCAAAAAATATTGGAATACGGCTGCGGAACCGGCAAGATGGCTTCATATCTCGCTTCGCAAGGACATGATGTGCTGGCAGCGGAGTATTCAGACGTTGCTGTAAAAAAAATAAAATCGACTAATCCTCCGTTTGAAATTATGGAGGCTTCCGCTCCGTCTGATATAAAGGATAAAAATTTTGATATGATAACTTGTATCGGAGTTTTTCATCACCAGCCGCCCGAAGTGCAGGAGGAATTTTTGAAAAGTTTTTCACAGATGATAACACCGGACGGACAAATAATTATAATGGGGTGGGATGACACTGACCCGGAATTTGTCGCAATGCCGAAAAGAATTTCCAAACAAACAAAAACCCGAACATGGACAATTAATCATTTGGAAAATGTTATTCCAAAATACGGATTGAGAATTAAGAATCCTCCGGAATTAATTAATTTTACCGAAATAGGGTGGAATGCGGACAGGATACTCCGGTGCTACGTGATAGAACGCAGTTGAGATTTTTATGCTACAATCAAATCATGGCAAAAGTTAAGTCAAAATGGGTATGTTTAGAGTGCGGGTATGAGTCGGCGGGGTATCTGGGCAAGTGTCCCGAATGCGGCAGCTGGGGAAGCTTTACCGAAGAAGCGCAGTTTTCCGCTAAGGGCGTTAATGCCGCGCAAAATGAATTCATCAACCGTGAAAAACCCGAATGCCTCAACAATATCCAACTTGGTGAAGAAATCCGCGTAAGCACAAATATTTCCGAATTTGACAGAATACTCGGCGGCGGCCTTGTACTCGGTTCGCTTGTGCTGGTTGCGGGCGACCCGGGAATAGGCAAATCCACAATACTTCTGCAGACCGGCGGTGAGCTTTGCCGTACGGGCAAAAGAGTTCTGTATATTTCCGCTGAAGAAAGTTCAAGCCAGATAAAACTCCGCGCTGACCGGCTTGGGATAAATTCCGATAACCTTTACATCTACCCCCAAACCTGCATGGAAAGTATTAAAGCGCAGATAGAAGAACTTGCGCCGGATGTTGTTATTGCGGACAGTATTCAGGCGGTTTATTCACAGGCAGTGCCAAGCTCCGCCGGAACAGTTTCCCAAATAAGAGAGTGCTGCAATCTGTTAATGCATATTGCAAAAACAAAAAATATTACGGTTCTTGTAATCGGACATGTTACCAAAGAGGGCAGCATAGCAGGCCCCAAAATTCTTGAACACATGGTGGATACCGTGATTTATTTTGAGGGCGATAAGTACAAGTCTTACAGAATGCTTCGTTCAATGAAAAACCGCTTCGGCAACACTTCCGAAGTAGGAATTTTTGAGATGCATTCGGACGGTTTAAGAGAGGTTAAGAACCCTAATGAATTATTTTTAAATGAGCGTTCACAGGACGCAATTCCGGGCAGCGCAATCGTGGTTTCCAATGAGGGAACTCGTCCGCTTCTGGTGGAAATTCAGGCGCTTGTGGGCACGACTCCGTATCCCGCTCCGCGCAGGGTGTGCAACGGCGTTGACACAAGCAGGGTTCACCAAATTCTTGCGGTGCTTGAAAAGCGAATAGGCTTAAACCTTTCCAAACAGGATGTTTACGTTAATGTTATGGGCGGTATTGACGTAACCGAGCCGGCGGCTGATTTGGGGATTGCGCTTGCGATTGCAACCTGCGCAAGGGATGTTGTTGTGGACAGCCAGACCGTAATTATCGGAGAAATCGGGCTTTCCGGTGAAATCCACCCTGTAAACAACATTGAAAAGCGTCTTAATGAAGCAATTTCATCCGGTTTTAAAAAAGCGATTATTCCGTACTCAAACAATGTTCCTTCCGGCGTTAAAATAGAGGTTATTAAAGTTCAGCGGTTGTTTGACGCTATCAGCGCGTGCGTTTGCCCGGCATCCGCAGGAGCTGAGGGTTAGGGCCGGAAGGGTTAACTTTCTATTGCTTTGTCATTGCTGTACATGTCGAGTAGTTACATGGTTATTAGTGAATAGTTTTTAGTAAATAGTGAATAGGATTGTTAAAAACCTGCCATAAGCGTTCTGTCATGCTGAACTTGCTTTTCCCTCTCCATACGGGAGAGGGTGCAAACACTTAACGAAACCGCAGGTTGAGTTTAGTGTTTGGGGGTGAGGGGGCAATTAAGCTTCACTTCCCCGTACAAAAGGCAGATCCTGAAACAGCGGATTTCGGCGGGACTGAAAGCCCCATGTGAGGCCGGACGTTACTCCGGCCGAACGCCGGCGGCGAGGAGCGAGCATAACGCCAAGTTTACTTGAGCGTTTGCAGCGAGCGACAAGCCAAAAGCTCCGCTTATAATCCAAGACAAGTTCAG
>JAISCP010000125.1 GCA_031265495.1 Heliobacteriaceae bacterium
AAAACAATATCTCCTTCAAAAAGCGGAAAATCCTTGGGAACTTCGTTGTATTTGAGTAATTTTTTCACTTTGAATCCCATATCGTCAGCAATTTTTTCATAGCTGTCATTCTTTCCGGCGACAACATAGATCAATCCGTAATCGATATAGGGCGTTCGATTAAAAATGGTAGGACTTCCCCTTTTCTTGTATCCTTTCACTTTAGAATCCAATTTATAGAGTTCATAAAGTTCAATTATTTTGATCAGCTTATTGGCATAAGCCACGTCGGTAGCATAGCCTTTTTTCTGTAAACCATGCGCCCATGCCCTGTAATCCTTGATGTCAAGGGTAAACAAGTCGGCATAACGCCGTCCCATCGTCAAAAAGCGGGAATGGTCTTCGTATGAATCTTCGGCCTTTTTATAACTTCTGAAACAATCATTCGGCCCGTCGTCTGCTTTATACACCCGTTTCCCTGTCCAACTCGAATGGCATTTGATTCCAAAATGATTGTTGGCGTCTTTTACAAGGCTGCTTTTCCCTGCGTTGGTTTCCAATATGCCCTGCGACAGAATAATACTGGCCGGAATTTTATAACTGTTCATGTGATAAATCGCCAGATCGCTATATTTATCGATATAATCCAAATATGACTGAATGCGTTTTTGAGCTTGAACCGCAGGAGTTGAAATAGAAATAAAACAAAGCAGCATCAAAAAGCTGCGCACTTTCACATTTGTACAAGTATCTATACCTGAATATTTCATAATTCAAAAAAAATAAATTACATTTGCCGAAACAAAAATAATGTCATGAAAAATCTGAATATTTCTACAAAGATAAGCGTTTGTTCTTACGAAGAGCTAAATCCGGGTGAAAAACTTTTAATTGACCAGGCAAAAGAAGCCGCGTTGCGAGCGTATGCGCCCTATTCCGGTTTTCACGTCGGCGCGTCCGTTTTATTAGCAAATAATGAAATTATTACTGGAAATAATCAGGAAAATGCTGCTTATCCTTCCGGGCTGTGCGCCGAACGAACGGCTTTGTTTTATGCCAATTCACGTTTTTCGGACGAAGCTGTCGTTGCTGTTGCTGTTGCCGCCTATACCAAGGACGATTTTACAGACGAACCGGTTACTCCTTGCGGCGCCTGCCGTCAGGTAATTTTGGAAACGCAAAACCGGTATAAACACCCGGTTCGCATTTTGCTTTACGGAAAAAAAACGGTTTACCTGATCGAAAAAATCAGCGATTTGCTGCCGCTGTCGTTTGATGCGGAAAGCATGACCACCGAATAATTTTGCACAATAGATAAAATAAAGACAATGCTTACAATCAAAAATTTACTGCAAAAAGACACTTTTTTTCTGCTGGCCGGGCCTTGTGTCATCGAAAGCGAAGAAATGGCATTGAAAATTGCCGAAAGAATTATTCCTATCACTCAAAAATTGGGTATTCCGTATGTATTTAAAGGCTCTTTTAAGAAAGCCAATCGTTCGAAAGTAGATTCGTTTACCGGAATCGGCGATGAAAAAGCATTGAAAATACTGGGAAAAATACGGGATATTTTTCATATTCCTACTGTTACGGATATCCATGAAAATCGGGATGCGGCTATTGCAGCGAAATATGTGGATATTTTACAGATTCCCGCATTTCTTTGCCGGCAAACCGACTTGTTGGCGGCAGCCGCTCAAACAGGAAAAATAGTAAATATCAAAAAAGGACAGTTCCTTTCGCCTTCGGCGATGAAATTTGCAGTACAAAAAGTAGTGGACAGCGGGAATGATCAGGTTTTGATTACCGAGCGGGGAACTACTTTCGGATATACGGACTTGGTGGTGGATTACCGGGGAATACCGGAAATGAAAGCATTCGGTTTTCCGGTCGTAATGGATGCAACACATTCCTTGCAGCAGCCCAATCAGGCAAGCGGCGTGACCGGCGGAATGCCTCAACTGATTGAAACAATTGCCAAAGCGGCTATTGCCGCAGGCGTTGACGGCCTGTTTATCGAAACACATCCCGAACCTTCTAAAGCATTGTCGGACGGTGCAAACATGTTGCCGCTGGATTTGCTGGAAGCGCTTTTGGAAAAATTGTTGAGAATAAGAAAAGCGTTAGGGCCGGTTTAATAACTTTGTTCCGTATATCCGCTGGCAAAACTTCCTTATTTTTTATTTTGAACTGCAAGCAAAGCAGAAGCCATGATTGTAGTAGCCACTGTTGGGCAAATTGTAAGAGCGAGCAACCACGCGAAAGCCGCTCGTATAGCGGTCCCGATAGCCGCTCCGATTCACACGGTAGGAGCCGGACGGAGCGCCTACAGAATTTGTTTGCGCACTGCTACCATAAGCGCCATACCGGTCATTACACCATTCCCGTACGTTGCCGCTCATGTCATAAATGCCAAGTTCATTGGCTTTCTTTGTTCCTGCAAGATGAGTCTTATCTCCTGAATTACCGTCATACCATGCCACTTCGTCTATGCTGTTGCTACCGCTATATTTGCAGTTTCTATTTTTCTTGCCGCCGCGTGCTGCATATTCCCATACAGCGTCTGTTGGTAACCGGTATTTTTTGCCTGTCGCTTTGTTTAATCGCGAAATAAACTAAGGCAATCAAGGTTGCCTGGAAGAGGATGCCGAAGTGATTGACAGAGATATTCGTTCACACTGGGGAGTTGAGAATAATCTGCTTTGGCAATTAGACGTTTCATTCAACGAGGATGAGAGCCGAAAAAGGGATGGCTATGCTACGCAAAATTTTTCTATGCTTAATCGAATTGCCCTTAATCTCATTAAACAGGAACAATCGAAAAAGAGAAGTGTGAAAGGGAAAAGGATCGATGCCGGTTGGAATAATGAGTATTTACTGAAAATCCTAATAAATTAAGATGCGTTTGCCCTGGATTTAGCGGTCATGTGTTTTTTTATTTCAAAAAATCTTATTATCTCTGTCCGAAATTTAAACAATATTATCAATTTTTCATAAAGAAACAGATACTATTTTAACATTACATATTAATTAAGAAAGCGTTAGCTTTTATTCTTGTCTTCAAAACTTCAACAATTTCAACAACAACAAGAATAAATAAGTGAGCGCTCACGTTGGATGCGTGGGTATAACTTATTTGTTGTTGTGGGTAGTTGAAGACCTCGAAGACGGAGAAAGTTATAAGTCCCACGCTTTGCATTTTTAAACCGCTTCTCTTCGGGACTCAGGAAGCTCAAACTCAAATCAATTACGAATTAACTATTTCCGGTTGAAGGTAAAGACAACTTTTTGAATTAAATCTCCGTGTAACTCTGTGTTTCCTCTGTGGCTCTCTGTGTAACTTTATAACACAGAATTACACAGAGAAGACACAGAGAGACACAGAGTTAAAAAAGACACTGTTTTTCTCATCGTTCTCATGTTTAGTGATGGTTGTCTTTACCGGAACCGGATTAAAACAATGAAGAAAATGAAAACAATGAAGAGAATGAAAAAGCAATCCGCAGGATTGAATATGAATAACCTTAAGTTTGCAGTCGGAAAAACTGAGGTTAAATTTTTTACTTTTGTTGTAAGAAAGAAAAGATTTAACCGACTGACAGAAGTAAACTATGTGAATAACGAGATCCGTTGAGTCTATCGGGGGAATCAGACTTCTGTCAGTCAAGCTGAGGATACTAAATAGAATGTTAGGCATTAAACCTGTTTAAGGTTATAGTACACAACAGCTATTCG
>JAISCP010000111.1 GCA_031265495.1 Heliobacteriaceae bacterium
GTCATTAACGGCGCAAATGCCGCCAGAATTATTGTCATTACCAGCAGAACTATCATCATCTCCGCAAGAGTGAAGGCTTGACGCGTCATTGCGAGCGACCAACGGGAGCGCGGCAATCCAGTCAAAACCGTTGATTTTCCGGATTGCTTCGTCGGTCTTACGCCCTTCTCGCAATGACGGACTAACGTGGCAGGCCCAGCCTCTACTAACGTGAAGGCTTTAAATTTTTCCCTCTCCCTTTGGGAGAGGGTACGCACGCTTAACGAACGCAGTGAGTTCCGGCGTGCGGGGTGAGGGTTAAAGTGGAACAATTCCCGTAAAACCCTCATCCGTCCTACGGACACCTTCTCCCATAGGGAGAAGGAACTGCTTAATATCTTTACAGGCGGAAAGCCTTGCACGAAGCAGCTAGAAAGCCCCCCCCCCCCCCGAAAGTGGTGCTGTGCCTGCATTACAGCCATTTTTAAATACTTCTCTCATAACCATTCCTCCTTCTTCAGTTATCACAGCAGAATTATACAACATTTAGACAAATTTTGTCAAATGTTATATTTTGTCTCAACCTTTTAACCCTTCAGATTACCGGAACGTCAATCGGCTGAGTGAGAATTACCTCTATAACTTCCCCTTTAGGCAGATTAACTTCCGCGCCTTTTTTGAGCATGTCCGCAAAAAATTCATAAGTATAATACGCTCCGCCGCCGATACCGCCGCCGATTGCCGCTGTCGGAACCGTGATTATACGAAAATACCCGCCGGCAAAGTCTTCAAATGTGTAATTCCCCCAATCAACAGCGCCTTTCGTAATACCAACTGTTCTATGCCAGTTTTCAACCAGAGAAGCTTTGTAGCCGCGGCCTCCGGTAATTCCGCCGTCATAAGTTAAATCCGTTCTTCCGGTTACGGAAAACGAAAGCGGCAATTGCCTGCCGTTCGGGGTTACAACATGGTCGAAATTAATATATAAAACCGCACCTCGAGACAGCCTTCTCGCAGGAACAATCCGGGTAACTTCCCCTCTGACCAGAGATCCCATAGGCAAAACCACATCCGAGCCGGCAACTTTATCCGCCAGTAAAACCGCTGAAAATTCATTGCCTGCGCGCATATATGTGGTCAAAGGCGACATAAGCTGCAATGAAAATTTTGTTCCCGCCGGAACTCTTTTTGTTTTTGCATTTGCATTAAACGGCGCCGCAAGCGCGGATTGTACGGACAAAATTACAGATAGTATTACAATTACGTATTTCATAGTAATATTATATGCTATAATATTATTATGTCAAAGCTTGACAAAATAGAAGATTTACAAGAAATTTTGAAAGAGAACGCTTCAAATTTTCAGGTGCGGCGCCAGCTTGCAGTGCTGCTCCTTGATTCGGGATTCGCTCAGGAAGCTTTGCAGCATTTTTTATACCTGTCAAAAATATTCCCGCAAGACAGCGGAATTTGCTATAATATCGGAATTGTTTACGAAAAACTCAAAAACTTAGACAAGGCTGAAGTTTATTATCTCAAGGCTGTTGAACTTTCACCGGAAGAAATGGATGCACAGTACAATCTGGGACTGGTCTATACTGATAAAGGCCAATATGAAAAAGCCGTTGAATGCTTTGAAAAGGTTTTAGAGAAGGATCCTGACGATTCCAACGCATATTTCAGCGCCGGGCTCTGCTACTTTAAGGAAGGAAAATATGACGGCGCAAAATATTATTTTGAAAGAACAACAGAACTCAATGATGAAGACATTTATGCGCACTTCTATCTGGGAAATATCCTGAAAGAACAGGGGGATATTGAAGGAGCGTCCGCAAGATTTTACAAAGTGCTTGAGATTTCGCCCGATTACAGCTGGGCATATTTTAATCTTGCCGCAATTGATTACGAGCAGGGCAGCATAACAGGCGCAGCCGAAAAGCTTGAAAAAACTTTAGAATTGAATCCGAAAGACATTGACGCATACAAAATTTATGCCAAAATCCTCTTAAAAGAAGGGGGGCTTGACACAGCGAATGAGCTTATACAGAAGGCAATAAATTATTGCGGCGCTGTCGGCGATTTGTATTACATCATGGCGCAAGTCTGCAGAGCGCAGGGGAAC
This sequence comes from Heliobacteriaceae bacterium, assembly GCA_031265495.1. GTDB lineage: Bacteria > Cyanobacteriota > Vampirovibrionia > Gastranaerophilales > Gastranaerophilaceae > UBA947. The sequence goes on from JAISCP010000111.1 coordinate 2,102, forward strand.
TTGGGGGATTACGGGAAGCAGATGAACCTTGCGCTCAAGAACCACGCCACGCTCACCGCTCCCGCAAAGCAGGTTAAAGCGGAGTTAGACAGAGTTTTGCGGGAATACTAAAACCCGAACGGGTTAAACGGGTCATTGCCGAATGAGCTTGGGGATTCATAATACGGACTTAAAGGATCAGATTTATTACGAAAATCAGACGGGTCAAGCCTGTCTTGCCCGAAGAGGCCGTCATTTTTTTGCGTAATCCCGAAAGTATCTTCTAAATCGTCCGGATTACGAAAAGCAGGTGAATCAAATCTGTTTTGCCCGAAGAGGCCGTCATCTTTTTGCGTAATCCTGAAAGTATCTTCTAAATCGTCCGGACTACGAAAAGCAGGCGTGTCTGACGTATCTCGTGTACTGCGTGTCAAGACAGCATCATCGACAGGTTTCGCAGTATTACCGGACGCCAAATCGTTGATTGAATGGTTTACAGTTTTTCTGTTATTTCCTCCAAATAAATCTTTTATAATATTATTAACAGGATGCTCCGGCAAACTATCGGTTGCCTTCACAACAGCTTTCCCGCCTCGTTCTAATCTTTCTATTGCTGATTTAGCAAAAAAATCAGCAACTCCGCCGCTGAAACTCACAGGACAAGTATTATACTGCGGATACTGCGGCGCCGGCTTGAACTTAAAATCAGGATTTATATTCGCACTTTCTGCTATTTGTTTTTTAAATTCATCTGCCGTCAGTATCATTTGGTTACCGTCTTTATCAACTATTTTTACGTTCAGCCCGTTTTTGTATTCGTAAACCGTATTTGAACCCCATTTTGAAACTTTAGCCGGATAACCATCCAATACGCATCCGCCTGCGACAATTTGACTAACGCCACCTACATGTTGAACCATCACTACATCCTTTCCAATAATAAAATTAACTACCCTTACATTAAAACAGAATAATAAAAAAAAATGCCAGAAATGGTTCCTGTTTGTAAATTTTTGTTTACAATTATTCTTTCAGATGTAGTAAATTTATTCTTAACGCCGCCCTGAATTTATTTCAGGGTCTGGCGCATACCGGATAACTTTCATTGCTCTGCTGCTTATGCTATCGTATATTTATGAAAAAACTTTTTGTTATACTTATTGTATTTTTAGGGCTTGCAGTACAGGCGCAGGATAAAGCTGTCGTTCTCAAATCAGAAACCGGCGTTGTGGAAAGTATTAAGTATGAAGACAACAATATGACAGGCAGCTCCGAAAACGTTAAACAGACTGTTGTCGTGAAGGTTACATCAGGGAAGTTCAAAGGAATACGCAGGGAAATTGATAATATTCTCACCGGCAATCCCGCCTATGATATTAATCTGTCTAAAGGCGACAGAGTTATTCTGCATGCGGAGCCGGTTTCTGAATTCATCGCGACTGCGGATGATGTTAATTTCTTTATTGCGGACATAAAAAGAGAAGTAAGCCTGCTGGGTTTTGCGGGAATATTCTGCCTGCTGCTTGTATTAATAGGGCGCAAAAAAGGCATTTTTGCGCTGATTTCAATTGCCGTAACCGCAGGACTGATTTTTGTACTGCTTGTACCAATGATATTGAACGGGTTTTGTCCTATTGCGTCGGCCGTGCTGGTGTCTGTACTGTCTACACTAATCACAATACATCTGGTGGGCGGCTGGAATATAAAAAGCAGCTCGGCGTCTTTGGGAGTAATCTTTAGTCTGTTTATTGCCGCGGGTTTTTCAATGGCGGTTATATATTTTGCGAACCTGACCGGATTTGCCGGTGAAGAACCGCTGTTTTTGTACGCAGTGCGGCCCGATTTGGATTTCAAAGGAATACTTTCCGCATCAATTATTATCGCCGCGCTCGGAGCGCTTATGGATACCGGAATTTCAATCGCAAGCACAATCAACGAAATTTACGAGACGGATAATTCTCTCAGTGTAAAACAGCTTTTCACTTCCGGCATGAACGTGGGAAAAGACATAATCGGCACAATGTCAAATACCTTAATCCTTGTATATTTAGGTGCATCCCTGCCGCTTGCGCTTTTATCGGGCAGCATTGACTTAAACAAGTTTTTCAATCTAAATCAGGTAGCAACCGAAATTGCCTCCGCGCTTGCCGGAAGTATCGGAATTCTTGCCTGCGTACCGATTACCGCGATAATTACCGCATACTTAATCAAAAAACATGCACCGGCTGATTTTGACATGTATCAAACTGAACAGTAATTATTTCTTATAAGAACTGCGTTTCAATCCGCGGTCAATACTTCTTGAAAATTGTATAAGCAGTATCGGTATTGCAAAAGAGGCAACATAAGTAATCTTTAGGATTACATCTGAGATTTTTTCGAGCATATTTCCTCCAATATTTTTTCTATATCGTTATTTGTGTTAATCATATTAATAACAAATACTACATCCATGTAAGCTCCGAAAGCTATAAGAAATCTTGCCGGAACAGGAATATTTCCTACAAAGAACATTCCGAACAATCCGCCCGTTAATACAATAACCAGAGTTATTATATATTAATTCTTAATTGAATTAAATTATTTAATTTTCTATCAACATTATCCATAAAAACATGATATATTCTTTCAAAGAATAAGTAAATAATGTAAACAAACGAAATATAAAAACACTTGGTAACCAGAGCGTGTTGACACTAATTATAAAAACGTCATGCTAAACGGCCGGATTGACCTCCGGTGTTTCAGCACCCGGCCAATGGTAAAATCATACCACTCTCGCCCTGTCACCGATTTACTTAACCTATACAAGGATGACCTAAGAATCTATTTCCTGTTCCCTCTTTCCTAATCACCTATTCCCTTTTATTTATGCTATAATCAAACTATGAAAGAAATCCAATTAAAAGATTTTGATAAATTAACAATTCTCGCAGGCCCCTGCGCTGCGGAAAGTCAGGAAATCCTCGATACTACGGCCGCGGGGTTAAAAGAAATTACCACAGAACTGGGTATTAACTTTGTGTTTAAGTCTTCTTTTGATAAGGCAAACCGTTCGTCTCTTACATCATACCGGGGGCCGGGACTTGAAAAGGGGCTTGAAATGCTTGCCGCGGTTAAAGAGAAATACGATATTCCCGTTGTAACTGATATTCATACACCGGACCAGGCTGCGCCCGCCGCACAGGCAGCGGATATTTTGCAAATCCCCGCGTTTTTATGCCGGCAGACAGATTTGCTCGTTGCGGCGGCGAAAACCGGCAGAATAGTAAATATTAAAAAAGGACAGTTTCTTGCGCCGGAACAAATGGGTTCTCTTGTTAAAAAAGTTGAGGATTCGGGAAATAAAAAAATTCTTCTGACAGACAGAGGCGTTTCGTTCGGGTACAACAACCTTGTAACTGATTTCCGCGCAATCCCGATAATGCAGTCATTCGGCTATCCGGTTGTGTTTGATGCAACACACAGCGTTCAGCTTCCCGGGGCAAACGGCTGTTCCTCAGGCGGTGACAGAAGATTTGTTCCCGTCTTGGCAAAAGCGGCAATGGCAGCAGGCGCGGACGCTTTGTTCTTTGAGGTTCATCCCGAACCCCAAAAGGCGCTTTGCGACGGGGATAACATGATTGCACTGGATAAAGCTGCGGAATTATTCAAAATCTGCAAGGAAATTTTTGAGGTCGTAAGAAAATGATTATTGTAAGACGGTTTGAAGCCGGACCTATTCAGGCAAATAACTATTTGGTTACGGACAAAGAGTCAAAAGAAGCGGTTCTGATTGACTGCACTGAAAAAAATGACGAAATTCTTGATGCAGTGGATGATTTGGGGGTTAAAACCAAGTATATTCTGCTGACGCACGGACACTTTGACCATGTTCTGGGTGTAAACGAAATGAAGAATGCCCTGAACGCGGAAGTTCTTATCCATTCCGGCGATGTATGCCAGCTTGAAAATACAAACAGCATTCTTTCCGTCTTCGGGTTTGGCAGCAGCGAGACCCCTAAACACGACCGTTTTGTAAATGACGGCGATGAGCTTTTTATCGGGAGAACTAAAATAAAAGTTATTCATACTCCCGGGCATACCAACGGCGGCGTGTGTTATTTGATTGAAGATAAATTGTTTTCCGGCGATACTCTGTTTCTGGAAAGCGTTGGACGAACCGACCTTGCGGGCGGGGATTTCGACAAACTGGAAAACAGCGTAAAAAATGTACTTTTTAAACTTGATGAAAACATAACCGTCTATCCCGGACATGGACCGGAAACAACAATAGGGCATGAAAAGCTATATAACGAAATACTGTAAGCATTAAGGGGAACCAAAATGAAGGCGCAATTAGAAAAAATTTACGGGAATGCAGCAACGGATTTGGCGAAAGCCGAATCAATCAATGATGTTGAAACTGTTAAAGACAAATACCTGAGCCGCAAAGGCGAATTTAATTCCATAAAGAAAAACCTCAAAGACTTGTCCGATGAGGATAAAAGGATTGTGGGCGCGCTTGCCAACGAGATTACCCGGAAGCTGGAAACATCGCTGAAAGCAAAACATGATGAACTTTACACAAAAGAACTTAACGAAAAACTTCAGACCGAAAAAATTGATATAACTCTGCCGGGTAAATTCATACCGCGCGGGCATGTTCACCCCATAACTTCTACCATAAACGAAATCACGGCAATTTTTCAGGGCTTGGGTTTTTCGCTTATTAAAAATGAACTGTCGCCTGAGGTTGAGACAGAGTATTACAACTTTGATATGCTGAATTTCCCTCCTGACCATCCGGCAAAGGACATGCAGGATACTTTTTATACAAAAGCTGCGCCGAATGTTATTCTCCGCAGCCAGACGTCAAGCGCGCAAATCCGCGCTATGGAGCTTCAGAAACCGCCGATTCGCATAATCTCTCCGGGCAGAGTTTACCGGAACGAAGCTGTTAACTCAAGAAAAAACAATTTCTTCCACCAGATTGAAGGGCTTTATGTGGATAAAGACATCACTTTTGGTAATTTGAAAGGCGTTCTGAACGAGTTTATACGGATTTATTTTGGCGAAAGCCGGCCGGCGCGGTTCAGAGCAAGCTATTTTCCGTTCACGGAACCGTCTGCGGAAGTGGACGTCCAGTGCATAATCTGCGGCGGCACGGGCTGCCGTACATGCTCGGGCACGGGCTGGCTGGAAATTCTCGGCGCGGGCATGGTTGACCCGAATGTACTTAAAGGAGTTGGCGTTGACCCGGATGTTTATTCGGGATTTGCGTTCGGAATGGGGGTTGAAAGGCTTTCCATGCTAAAATACGCCATTGATGATATCCGCTTGTTTTTCAACAATGACGTGCGGTTTTTAAAGCAGTTTTGATTTTTAGTTGAAAGGTTGAGTTACTCTCCCTGCTAGGACTGATTTTGCGTTGATTTCTTTACGTTCTCTCTCCCTACGGGAGAGAGAACAAACACTAAGCGAAACTGCAGGTTGAGCTTAGTGTTTGGAGTGAGGGGACAGGCTGCACCCATGACATGCGCTCTACCCGAGATTTATTCTGTTTTGCGCCCCCTCACCTGAATTTCTAAACTCGCCTGTGGCTCATTAAGAAATTCAGCCTCTCCCGCAGGGAGAGGCCGGGCCGTATCAATGCAAAGTTAACACTCTCCTCAAGGGGAAGGCAGCCCAACCATTCAACCTTTCAACCCTGTTAACTTTCATGCTATATTTGAATTATGGAAAAGCTGCTGGCTGATTTAAAAAATAATTATAATGCCAAAGCCGTAAAAGCGGAATTTGAGGCGGAAGGCGCGACTTTTGACGAAGCTCTCAGGCTGAAAAAAATTGCGCACAATGCAGGACTCGGATTTACCGTGAAAATAGGCGGCTGTGAAGCGGTAAAAGACTTAAAAGAAGCCAAAATCATCGGCGCAGACGCTGTTACAGCCCCGATGATTGAGTCGGCTTATGCATTTAAGAAATTCATTGCAGCGGCAAAGCCGGTTTTTGGCGGGGAATTGTACATAAACATTGAGACCGTAACCGGATTTAACTGCCTTGATGAAATTTTGGAAGATGCGCAAAGCCTTTGCGGAATAGTTTTCGGCAGAACCGACATGTGCGGCTCTCTGGGACTTGGCTGCAGCGAAGCTGACAGTGCGCGGATTTTTGAATACGCAAAGATTATTTCCGAAAAAACCCGCCTGTCTGGAAAAAAGTTTCTCATTGGCGGGAATATTTGTCCGAAATCAATTGATTTTCTCGGTAATTTACCGTATTTAAGCGGGTTTGAAACAAGAAAGATAATATTCAACACTCCGGCGTCTGCACAGGGAATTCTGAAAGCAATTGAATTTGAGCTGATGTGGTTAAGATGCACAAACCCGCAGTCCAAACGGACGGAAATTTTGGAAAAACGCTGCCGGTCAACTGTTTCCGCAGGTTAAAATTTTAGTTTTCTTTTTTGGATTGTGCAATTAAATAACGCGCACCGCCGTACAGACCCAGCGCTGTCACTGCGCCAATACCGATGAAGCTTTTCTTAGCGGCATTGAATTTTTTGCTTAATGAATCTTTAGCGGATTTGAAACCTGAGTCAACAGCTTCAACAAACTTATCTGCAACTCCGGGAGCTTTTTCAGACAAACTTTCCGAATAAAGCACATCCTTTAATGCTTCTCTACAACGTTCAACTTCATTTGTTGCTGCTTCTATAAGGTCTTGACTAGCCTGTATCAAGTTGAGGTTTTTAAGTTCATACTCAGCCGTACCCAGATTGGCTTTTGCTTCACCGTAAGCTTTTATATCTTCTTCAAGCGGTTTTATAACCGCTTGAATCTTCTCAAACCACGGCTTAGCAATAGTATTAATCTTTTCAATTAAAGGCTGCTGCGTTTTTTCAGAAGCTCCAAGCTCTCTTGAGAAATATGCCGCTAATGTATTAACGCCTGAACCGCCTTCAACGATTACTTGTGCTAATCCATTTTTAAGTCCTTTGGCAAAAGCCTCGTCGGAACTTTTAAAAGTAGAATTCAGAATACTGTTTTTCATATCTTCAGCAAAAGAAAATACTTTTTTAAATTTTTTCTCGCTGTTTGCCGCAGACGAGTTAGCATAATTCCAATACCCTAAACCTGCGCCTGCACCGCCTGCAGCAACTGTTTCCGCTGCTATTTTGGCTGCTGAAGGTCCTTGTTTGGAATCATTTTGGCGATCGCTTTGACCGAACGAAACACGGCTGATATTTTTCACACTTAACGACATGACACACTCCTTTGTTTTTTACACTTCTATGAAAACACAAAAGAATAAAAAAAATTGCTAGTAAAATTTTGCGGGGTATCCGGTCTTGCACCATCCTATGAAGCACTATTCGTGATGTTACGGCTATTTTTAAACTGTTTTTATAATCCGTTACATTTTGCATTCTGTGTAATTTTGTTCGGGATTGTCCCTTCAAGGACACTAAGTTTCCCCTTTGCGGAATAGTTTTCGGCAGAACCGACATGTGCGGCTGGGGCTTGGCTGCAGCGAAGCTGACAGTGCGCGAAAATAATGTCAAGATGATTTCAGCTGAGGGTTTTATTGGGGACTTATATACATAACTAACTGTACAACAGCCAATATAAACCATATTGTCATTCCGGGCTTGTCTTGGATTATTCGGGTTGTTGAGAAAGCGCGGTTTCTCAACAACTTACGGGCGTGAAACGCCCGTAGTTCGCAAAACCACGTTTTTGCGAACTACCGATAATCCAAGACAAGTTCAGGGTGACAGGGCTAGTTAAGTATATAAGTCCCCTTTTTTAGTTCTTCTTTCTCGTAAGTTTTATCCATATTTTTATTATAACAAACAGCTTCTAATATGGCAATACATTACCCAAACGAGGCAGAGAACTCTTTTACGGAAATACCAAAGCTTATTGACCCTTTCATTATTTATTGCTATAATAGACTATATGGGATATAAAATTTTAGCCAAAAAAGAGCTTTGTCCAAATCAATACGAAATTACAATTGAAGCTCCTTATGTTGTCAGAAACGCTAAAGCGGGACAGTTTATAATTTTCAGAGCGGACGAAAACGGTGAAAGAGTGCCGTTGACCATTGCTGATGTTGACAAGCAAACAGGCGCGCTGACACTGGTTTGCATGGCAGTCGGGTATTCAACCAAAAAGCTTGCCGCGCTGGAAGCCGGAGATGAAATAGCCGACATAGCAGGGCCTCTGGGGCAGCCCACACACATTAAAAATTACGGAACAGCGGTTTGCATTGCCGGAGGCTACGGAGCCGCGCCCTGCTACCTTATAGCAAAAGCGCTTAAGGAGGCAGGCAATAAAGTTTATATGATTACCGGAGCAAGAACAAAGGATTTAATCTTCTGGCAGGATAAAATGAAAGACGCGTCAGATGAACTGTTTATTGCAACAGACGATGGTTCTCTGGGCGAAAAAGGTTTCGGAACACAGGTTCTTGAGCGGATAATCAATCAGGAAGAAGTCGGCTATGTGATTGCGGTGGGGCCTATGCCTATGATGCGCGCGGCCGCTGATTTAACCCGCGCTAAAGGCATTTATACAGAGGCGAGCATGAATCCGATTATGGTTGACGGAACAGGAATGTGCGGAGCCTGCCGGGTTACGGTCGGAGGCGAAGTTAAATTCGCCTGTGTTGACGGACCGGATTTTGACGCTCACAAAATAGACTTTGACGAGGTTATAAACAGAACACGGATTTACAAAGACCACGAAAAATCCCGCAGTGAAGATTGCAATTTAATTAAACAAACTGTAAAATAATAATTGAAGGAGAGATAAAAAATGGCTAAAAAAGAACTTCAAGTCTGCCCGTTAATGAGTGTCGGCTCAGGTGTGGATATGGTTTGCATTCAGGACAAATGTGCTTGGTACGTTCCAAGCATGAAAAAGTGTTCGGTTTATATGATTGCGTACAATGCACTTCTGGAAGCAAGCGCAAGACAAAGCAAACAGGCATGATAAAATGAAAATTCTTGTATGTATAAAACAGGTTCCTGACACCAGTGACATAAGGTGGACTGAAAATAATACAATTTGCAGGGAAGGTTTAGAAAGCGTTACAAATCCCTGTGATGTTTATGCGGTTGAAGAAGCGGTTAAACTGGGGGGGGGGGCAGAAGTTACAGCTTTAACAATGGGGCCGCAGCAGGCGGAAACCGCACTCAGAGGGGCAATTGCAGCAGGATGCGGCAAAGGAGTTTTACTTTCTGACAGAAAATTCAGCGGCGCAGACACATTCGCCACCTCAAGAACAATTTCCGCCGCAATAAAAAAACACCTGAATGATTTCAACCTGATTATCTGCGGCCAGTTTGCGTCCGATGGAGACACAGCCCAAACAGGACCGGAAATCGCGGAATGTCTCGGGATTCCTCAAATCACTTATGTAAAAGAGATTAAAAATATTGAAGACGGTATGATAACCGTTAAGCGCGAGCTTGACGAAGGGATTGAAACGGTAAGAGCAAAGCTTCCGGCGCTCATTTGTATGCTTAAAGGGGATTACGAACCCGCAAGGCCTCTTATAAACGATGTTATGCGCGCTCAGAATGCAGAAATAACGGTTTATTCAGCGGAAGATTTAGAACTGCGGGAAACCGGTCTGAAAGGTTCACCGACAAATGTCAGCAAGTCTTTCAGGATGGTTACAAAACACCGTCCGCAAATACTCGGCTCAATTGAAGAAGTTGCAGAAAAAATTAAGGAGTTCAATGTCTGAAGGAATTTTACTTTACGCAGAAGTCAACAAGTCCGGCTATGTTCAGCCCGTGTTTTTTGAGCTGGCATGCGCCGCTCAGGGGCTTTCCGGGAAGCTTAACGAACCTGTTTGCGCGCTTATAATCTGTGCCGCCGGATACACGGAAACCGTAAAAGAAGGGTTTGAAAAATGCGGTTTTGATAAGGTTTACGCAGTTGAAGACGAAAGACTTGCGGAATACAACACTGATTTGTACGCAAAAGCCGCAGTTGATTTGATAAAGGAAATTGAGCCTTCAATAATTCTTATCGGCGCAACAAATCAGGGCCGCGACCTTGCTCCGCGGATTGCTTCCACTTTGAAAACAGGTCTTACGGCAGACTGCACGGATTTAGACATCAATGAAAACGGACAGCTTGCGGCAACCCGTCCGACCTTTGGCGGCAAATTAATGGCGACTATTTTGTGTAAGACTTACCCGCAGATGGCAAGCGTCCGCCCGAAAGTATTTAAACCTCTAAAAGAAGATGTAATTAAAAATACTGAAATTATTTACAAAAAACCGGATATAGACGGGATTGAAAAATGCGTTGAACTGTTAAGCTTTATAAAATCCGTACATGACAGCGTTAATGAGCTTGAATATGCACAGGTGGTTGTAGCGGGCGGAGCCGGAATGAAAACCGCCAACGGTTTTGAAATGCTTGAAAAGCTTGCGGAATTATTAAACGGGAAAGTCGGCGCAACCCGTGCAGCGGCTGATATGGGGATTGCTGCACGCGACAAACAAATAGGGCAGACAGGTCTAACGGTTTCGCCCAAACTCTACATAGCCTGCGGAATTTCCGGCTCTGTTCAGCATATAGTCGGCATGTGCGATTCTGACAAAATTATAGCCATAAACAACGACCCGGACGCTCCGATTTTTGAAACCTGCGACATCGGCTATGTCGGGGATGTGTTTGAAGTTGTGCCTGCGCTGATTAAACATTGTTATCCGTAGATTCTTGAAATCATTTAAAGTCCTTTGGATATCTTTTATTTAATATAATGTATTGCCCCACTTGTTACGGATGTGTAGTATAATTGATTACCGGTGAGTTATTGTATACTTGCCCGCAGGGCTGTAGTCTTAGTACAGATTTATTATATTCAGGCTGAAACAAACAACCGCTCATAATATAATAAGACCATGTGGTTGAAAACGTATAGTAGGTGCTTTTTGAGCTTGCATCTCCCAATGGTAACATAAACGCGTGTAAGTCTTTACCGAATTTATTTGGCCGTTTAATGCCGTTTGTATCTACAACTACTGAAGCACAACTAACAGCTCCGGATACACCTTGCTGGATCTGTATAATAGCGCCTTCTCCGGTCTGGAATGTAGGATAACTACCTACCTGAGAGTATATAGCTTTGCCTGCTTCTGAACCTGCTTTGTTATTTTGTTCTATCTCGGTTACGTACTTAGCAGGCAGTGAAGTAATCTTATAATTCTCTAATAAAGCTTTACCAAATCTGTTTTTACAATCGAGCCAACTGCTGAAAGGCACTTCGCTGCCTTCCTCCAACTGGTCTTGCATTATGCTGACGGTCAGATTTCGGTATACTCTCAAATATGCTGTTGCGTGCGCTGTTAAACCAGAATCCTGCACTAATGCCGGCATAGTTAATGCGGCTACAATGCCGATAATTCCAATGGTAATTAAAACTTCTGCCAATGTAAAAGCTTTTTTCATAAATTTTATCCTTCTTTTACTATTAAACACATAATTATTAATAGTATAATAGTTAGACCCATCTTTGTCAATAGAGTAAAATTAAATTTATGGACGATGGTCTTGTTTATAAAAAAATGTTTGGGAAAAAGATCCGTTTGGAACGGGTTAAACGTGACTGGTCACAAGAAAAACTTGCGGAAATTTCTAACCTGAATATTAACAGTATAAGCACAATTGAAATCGGCAAAAGCGCTCCAAATCTTATTACCATAATAAAACTTGCACAGGCTTTTAAAATAGATTTACCCAAAATTCTCGATTTTAATTTTGATTAATTTTTCACAGAGACGCCGAACCACCGGAGGGCCATCCGGTCTTCAGGATCTGGCCATTTGCACTGGGAAGTAAACCTTACGGAAGCTGAATATTTTTATCGGTGTTCAGCTTGACGGTTATGATATGATTTGTCATGCGGCAGGACGGTTGTTCAGGGAGTGATGCATCCGGGCTCTTTCCTTATTCCTATTCCCTCATCCCTATTCTCTAATTTTGTGGTAGAATTAATTTTATAAGGAGCATGAATGAATAAGGTTATAGTTGGCGCTCAGTGGGGCGATGAAGGAAAAGCAAAGATTACGGATATTCTGGCGGCGGACGCAGACCTGATTATCCGCTATCAGGGCGGATGTAACGCAGGACACACCGTTGTCGTTGATAACAAAACCTTTAAGTTCCACCTGATACCCTCAGGCATACTTTATAAAGGTAAAATTTGTTTTATTGGCGCAGGAACGGTTATCCTGCCGGAAACCTTTGAAAAAGAAGTCCAAAATCTGGCAAAACAGGGAATTGACGTTTCGGGGCTGAAAGTAAGTCCGCTGGCATCGGTGACAATGCCTTACCATGTTGATGTTGACGGCTACTGCGAAGACACTGCCTCAAAAGGTAAAATCGGCACCACAAAAAAAGGAATAGGGCCTACGTATACCGATAAAATTGCGCGTTACGGGTTAAAAATAGAAGATTTGTACGACGCGGAGGCTCTTTCCGAAAAGCTTGATATAATTCTACCGCTCAAAAACAAGACTTTAACGGAAGTTTACGGGCTGAAACCTTATTCAAAAGAAGAACTTACAGAACTTTGCGCGGGATATGCGGAAATTTTCAAACCTTATGTTTGTTTTGACTGGCAGGAGCTTTTGAACGCACACAAAAAAGACACTATTTTATTTGAAGGCGCGCAGGGCGTAATGCTTGATGTTGACTACGGAACTTACCCTTTTGTAACAAGTTCAAATCCGATAGGCGGCGGCGCTGCTGTCGGGAGCGGTTACGGGCCAACGATGATTGATGAAGTTATCGGTGTTGCCAAGGCCTACGTAACCCGTGTCGGCGAAGGTCCGTTCATAACCGAACTGGATAATGAAACAGGCGAAAAAATCCGCAATATAGGCCGGGAATTCGGCACAACTACCGGAAGGCCGCGCCGCTGCGGATGGTTTGACGCGGTAACTATGAAGTATGCCGTGCTTGCCGGCGGGTTAACCTCCGCTGCAATAACCAAAATTGACGTTTTTGACAGTTTTGACGAAATAAAAGTCTGCACGGCTTACAAAGACAAACGTAACAACAGAATTTACAAATCTTACCCGACAAATATTTATACGCATAAATATTTAGAGCCTGTTTACGAAACTCATGCCGGCTGGGGGGTAAATATATCAGGCATTAGGGAATATGATGAATTACCGGAGAATACAAAAAAATATCTGGCTCGTTTGGAAGAGCTTTTGGAAATCCCGATTTCGGTGATAAGCGTCGGCCCGAATCGTGAACAGACAATTTTTTGTAGAGACTGAGGGTTAACAGGATTGTTAAAAACCAGCCATAACTTCTGTGTCATGTGCAGATGCTGAACGCTGCTTTGCTGCACCCACCATTGTAATCACTCGCAAGCTCGTGAACAATGGATGTGCGAGTTCAGCATGACAGGACGACTATGGTGTGTTTTTACTAATCCTATTCCCTTAAATCAATAAAACCCTCATCCGCCGCTACGCGCCACCTTCTCCCAGAGGGAGAAGGAATTCAACCTTTCAACCCTTCAACTTTTCAACTAATTTAGCTATACCTCCGGCCATCCATACCTCTTAATCAGCAAGTTGACATGACCGCATTCCCGCTGGTATAATGGATGTAAAATTGGGTGGAGTATGTACATAAAACAGTTAGAAATAGACAATTTTAAGTCATTTGCGAACAAGTCCGAAATACCTTTGTTACAGGGATTTACTACGGTTTCCGGCCCGAACGGCTCAGGTAAAAGCAATATTATTGACAGTATTTTGTTTGCTCTGGGGCTTGCCAATGCCGGCGAGCTCAGGGCCGAAAACCTTTCGCACTTCATATCCACTTACACAAAGAGAAATGAGGCTTTTGTAAAAGTAACCTTCGGCGGCGTAGAAGGAATGGGAGAGCTTAAAATTGCCAGAAAAATCCGCAAAACAAATCAGGGGTATGCAAGTACGTATTATTTAAATGACTCGGTAACAACACTGTCCAATATTCACGCGGTTCTGGAGGAGTTCAACGTAACCCCGAACAGCTACAATGTTATGATGCAGGGCGATGTAATGGGGATTACGAACTGTTCCGCGAAAAACCGGCGCAAAATTATCGACGAAATCGCCGGAATTGCAGACTTCGACCGCCGGATTGAACAGGCGACAAATGAATTAACTACGGTGGAACAGCGTGTTGAAAAGTCCGTTGTAATCCTTAATGAAGTTGATTTAAGGCTTGAACAGCTTAAAGAGGAGCGCGAAACCGCTCTTAAATACCAAAAGCTGCGCGAAGAAAAAAATGAACTGGAAAGTCAGGTTAATAAAGTCCGCTTTTTTGACCTTAAACGTAATCTGGAACAAGCGCACGCAAATATTCTTGAATTCGGCAAAAAAAAGAAAGAAGAAGAATTAAAAAATAAGGATTTAGATGAAAGGTTAACGCTGATTAAAACCAAGTATCAGGAGATTTCCGAAAAAGTCAAAGAGCAGGGCGAAGAACAGCAGATTGAATTAAAGAAGCAGGAAGAAGCGATTAAGGGCGAAACAGACCGTAAAAATAACGCCGCAAATTACGCAGACAAACAAATTCACGATGGCTTGCGCTCAATTGAAAACGCCAAAAACGGGATTGAGGGGTTTGCGAAAAAGATTGAGGATTTCAAATTAAAAATCAGCATGAAAGATGATGAAACCGCCAAAATTAAAGCCGGCATTCAGGAAAAAGAAGCTGAATTAAATAAAATTTTACAGGACATGACCGGTCTGAACGCAACTGCCGACCAGCATATAGAAAAACGCGCTAAGCTGCGCCAGGAGCTGGAAAGCTTACAGGATAAAGAAAACAGTCTTATTAAAGAAAAACTTTTGCCGGAAAATGAGTTGAAAAACTTACAGGGCGAACTTGAGCGGGCAAAAGTAAAACTTGAAGAATTGAGTGGATTGAAAACGAATTTTGCATCGGATTATGATTTAAAAAAGACTCTTACAGCGCAGCTGCAGCAGGAGCTGGAAGATTTTAAAATTATTCAGCAAAACACCCTGCATGATTTGGATAAAACAAAAAACGAGATTAATGATTTGAATTACAATATTCGTACGGCGTCCAACAAAATTTCTTCAATGGAAGCGCGCAAACAGATGTCTGAGGAGGCGAATTTCGGGCGCGCTGTTGACACGGTGACCGGGGCGAAGCTAAAAGGCGTTCATGCGCCTCTTGTTCAGCTCGGGACAGTGAGCAAAGAGTACGCAACCGCTATGGAAGTAGCTTTTGGTAGCAGAATGACGCACATTGTAGTGGATGATGAACATGTCGCGTCTGTTGCCATTGAGCTTTTGAAATCGTCAGGAGCAGGACGTGCAACGTTTATTCCGTTAAATAAGGTCAGACCGGCGCCGGCAAAGCTTTTACTGCCAAAAGACAAAGGCGTAATTGATTTTGCGATTAATCTGGTTGACTTTGAACCGGATTACACAAATGCATTTTATTACGCAGTCGGCGAAACTCTGGTGGTTAAGGACATGGACTGCGCCAAAAAATTAATCGGCAAGTACAGAATGGTTACTTTGCAGGGTGAAATTTTTGAAAAATCAGGTTCCATGACAGGCGGTTCTGTGCGCAAGTCAGGCTTGAGCTTCAGCCAAAATGACGACAATGAGCTGAACGATTACCGCAGCCGGCTTGAGGAAATGGAATTAAAACTAAATGCTCTTGAAACCAAAAAGTCAGAATCGGAAAAGAAACTTGAAACCGTGCGTACGAATTATTCGGAGTCAATGAGCGAGTTCTCAAAATCCAAAGTTGAATTGGAAAACATGAAAAAGAATTACGAAAACAGCGAAATCGTCCTGAAAGAATGCACGGAGTTTATTAAAGCGGCAGAGCCGAAAGTCACCGCGTTAAACAAAAAACTGGACAAGCTTGAAGAACAAAATATCAAAATCGCCGATAACATGGCAATTGTTCAGGAGCGGATTACCGAAGTTGAAAAACTGCTTCAGGAGCAGGATTTGAAAGACCTAAAAGAAAAAACCGAAGGCGTTGAATTTGAGATTAAGCGCCTTCAGGCAAACCTCATGAATGCGGGTAACGATAAGAACGAACTTGAACGGCAGATTGCGTTCCATAAAAACCTTATTGAAACTAAAAATGAAGAAATTGTAAATATTGAGAATAACAATAAAAAACTTGAAGAAGATAAAGTTCAATACAAAAATGATATTGTGGAATTGAACAAGAAGCTCGAAAACCTTCAAAAGCAGATTGATGAAATTGAGGTTAAACTGGGGAAATTGTTAAAAGAACGCGATGAAATCAACGCTGATTTAATAGATTTGGAAACGCAAAAGCATATACGTATTGCGGACATTGAGCGCATAGAAGAACAAATAGAATCTTTCAAAGCCCGCCGCCGCGAGCTTGAACCGCAGCTGGATACAGCGCGCCAAGAACTGGCTGACGCGGGAATTGAGCTTGACAAGCTGGAACCGGTTAATATCTCCGTTGATGAAATTAACGCAAAAATCCAACGGCTTGAAAAACGCATGAACGAACTCGGCGATGTTAACATGCGCGCGCTTGCGGCTTATGAGGAAGTTCTCAAACGCCAGAACGAACTCAAAGAACAAATAGAAACTCTTTCCAAAGAGCGCAAAGAAATTCTCGGCAGAATGCAAGGCTATGAACAGTTGAAAAAAGAAACATTTATGAAGACATTCAACAATATCAACGAGAATTTCAAGGAAGTTTTTCACAAACTATCCGAAGGTGAAGGCGAGTTGAAGCTTGAAACCCCTGACGACCCTCTTTCCGGCGGCATGACAATAGAAGCCCAGCCCAGAGATAAAAAATTACAGCGTCTGGAAAGCATGTCCGGCGGAGAAAAGTCGCTTACCGCGCTGGCTTTCGTGTTTGCCATCCAGAAATATATGCCGTCTCCGTTCTATGCTTTTGACGAAGTGGACGCAAACCTTGATACAATGAATGTTGAACGGATTGCACACATGGTTCAAAATCAGGCAAAAGATACGCAATTTATAGTAGTCAGCCACAGAAAACCTATGATAGAATCAGCTAATAGAACCATTGGCGTTACACAAAAAGAGAAAGGTATTACAAAGGTAACGGGAATAAAGCTTAGAGACTGATGCAGCCTCCCATTCACTAAAAAAGTATGCAAAATGAAATAGCACCAAACAATTATATAATAGAAAACCTTGCCGATGTAAGTCTTCCCCGCCCTCAGGAAGACCATACCGAAGGTATCGGCATTCTCGTTCAGATGGCAAAAGCCGGCAAGATTGACCCATGGAATATTGACATTGTTGATGTTACGGATAAATATCTTTCGCACATCTGCGAAATGAAATCTCAAAATCTGCGCCTTACGGGAAGAACTTTTCTGTTTGCGGCAGTGCTTTTGAAACTAAAGTCCAACATCCTTGAAGGCATTGACGTAATGTCTTTTGAAAATGCCGTCTGTGAGCCGGAATTTGATGACGATGGTTTTGTTACGGATGATGAAGAGGACTATGTTCCAACGTCAAACGTAATATCCATTGACGAAGTTCTCCAGCGCCGCGCAAGCGTGCGCCAGAACAACAAACGCGTTGTTACACTAAAAGATTTAATCCGGCAGTTGGAGTTTTACGAACAGCTTGAAAAAAAACAATCCCTGAAAAGCGCCCACGAACGCGCAAAAAGACGTGTTCAATCATATTCAAGACTGACGCCTGATGATATAGTTAATCTTGCGCATGAAGAATATATTGAAGATTGTGTTCTGAAATTAAAAGAAAATCTGGCGCAGATTTTTATGAAAAATGAAAAAATTGAGCTGAATGAATTAACGCTTTTAGGAATGGATAAAATCAGCGCGTATATAGCGCTTCTGTTTTTAACCGCAGAAACGAACTACGATTTAAAACAGGATGAATTTTACTCGGACCTGTACGTGATAAGCGGCTAAATAATTAAGAGGTATAGCTAAATTAGTAAATAGTAAACAGGAAACCGTTGAATTCCTCTCCTGTAAGGAGAGAGTGCCTGTAGGGCGGATGAGGGTTTTATTGGTAACGTCATTGCGAGGAGCTTGCACAGCAAGCGACGAAGCAATCCAGTCAACTCACTGTTTTGACTGGATTGCTTCGTCGGGAGAAGGTGAATAAGAGGTATGGCTAAAATTAGTGAATAGTAAACAGGAAAGAGGGAACAGCCTCTTTGTCATCCTGAACTTGTTTCAGGATCTGCCTTCTGCACGGGCAAGTAAAGCTTAACTGCCCCCTCACCCCAAACACTAAGCTCAACCTCCGGTTTCGCTAAGAGTTTGCACCCTCTCCCGTATGGAGAGGGGCAGGCTGAGCCTGCACTTTCTCCCGTCCCGTCATCCTGAACTTATTTCAGGATCTGCGCATGACAGATCATACGATAGCCGCCACGTCATTGCGAGGAGGGCGTAAGCCCGACGCGGCAATCCATTAAAATTCACTGTTTTGACTGGATTGCTTCGTCGCTTGCTGTGCAAGCTCCTCGCAATGACGATCCTTTGCTGTTCCCTCTTTCCTGTTTACTATTCACTAATTTTAGCCATACCTCTTATTCACCTAATTTATTAAGAAAACTACACGAACCCCCGATTGTAACGAATTGTAAAAATAATTTTAAAACAGTTGCAAAATAACGGATAATGTCTTATAGGATAGGATAGGATAGGATAGGATAGGATAGGATTCCCTATTGTCAATATTTTCCGCCGAATTGTTTTTATAAAAATACGGGATATTTAATTTAAAACACTAAAGGGGAAAAATAATGACAGGAGAAATTACGCCGCAGACTTTAACGATAAAAAAAGGTCAAGGTCTTACGTACGCGCTTTTAGATTTGGTAAAAGCACAGAAAATGGAAATGTCCGACGGAAAAATTACGCTTGCAGAGTGGAATGCAACGATTGATAAACTTGTAGAAATCCAACAAGCACG
>JAISCP010000148.1 GCA_031265495.1 Heliobacteriaceae bacterium
TGTAAACCGTTCAAACACCCAATTTTGCTGTTTTGTAACTTTTTTTAACAAAATGGGGTAAACCTTTTCCTACACCGTTAAAGCCCCCCCCCCCCCCCCCCCCGAGAGCGGTACTACACCTGCATTGCAGCCTTTTTTAAACATTTTATCCATAAATCATACCCCCCGCTTTCGTAATCGACGAAAACCATTATACTGTTTTAATAAAAACTTGTCAAGCTGATGTTTTTATCATAAATTAAGTATTATGTATTTCAGGACTATTAAGGATTTTGAGAAAAAAGACGGCAAATATATATGGTTCAAGGGGAAAAAACTTTTAAATCTTTCATCCAACAACTATTTGGGGTTTGCGGATAACAGGACGATTACCGAACGCTTTTTGAACTCAGCCGGCACAGACTATTCTTTCGGAAGCGCGTCCGCAAGACTCTTGACAGGCTCGCTGCCGGTCTACAAAGAATTGGAAAACCTGATAACGGATTTATTCAAAACCCAATCAACCCTTCTTTTTAACAGCGGATACCACGCAAATGTCGGGATTATGAGCGCAATAGCCGCAGACGTAATTTTCAGCGATAAACTTAACCATGCCAGCATAATTGACGGAATGCGGCTTTCAAAGGCAAAGTTTTTCCGCTTCAGACACAACGACACCGCCTCTCTTGAAAAACTTCTGAAAACCAAAGATTTTAAAAACGCTGTTATTGTGTCAGAAAGCGTATTCAGCATGGACGGCGATATTGCCGATTTAGCAAAACTCGTTGAGCTCAAAAAAAAATACAATTGTCTTCTGGTAATTGATGAAGCGCATGCTTTCGGGGTTTTCGGGCAGAAAGGACTCGGCATTGCGGAAAAACTCGGACTGATAAACGAAACAGATTTAATTATGGGAACATTCGGCAAAGCAATCGGCTCAAGCGGAGCATTTGTTACCGGCAAAAAAGCGCTTATAGATTATCTGATAAACAAAGCGCGCCCGTTTATTTTTTCAACTGCAATGCCGCCAGTAAATGCCGCGTTCTCAAAATGGATAATCGAAAATGAACTGCCCAAAACTCTTGAAAACCGGAAGAAAATGCTAGAACTTGGCGGAAAACTCGGCAGCGAAAGCCATATTATACCCGTAATAGCCGGCGGCGAAACCGCAGCGCTGTGTGAAAAACTGTTTGACAACGGTTATCTGGCGCTGCCCATACACCCGCCCACCGTACCTGAGGGAACTTCCAGAATGCGAATATCACTTACAACGGAAATTAACAAAAAAGATTTGGAGGCGCTGTGCAGTATTATTGGCTGAATAAACAGGCAAACAAAAAGTTAATACTCTTTTTTGCAGGCTGGGGTTTTGACGAAAATCCTTTCAAATTCCTTGACTGCGGGGAATACGATGTTTTGATGTTCTATGACTACCAAAACATTGAAAGCAGGTTACCGGACGAATTATCCGGGTACAAAGAAATTAACTTAATTGCATGGTCTATGGGGGTCTTTGCAGCGTATCTGCTGTTCAGCCGGTCTGAAATTAAATTAAACAAAAAAATTGCCGTAAACGGTACTGTGTATCCGGTTCACGATGAATTTGGAATTCCGGTCAAAATATTTGAGCTTACACGCAAGCACGCAGCAGCCGGTTTGCGGGAAAAATTCTATAAAAATGTTTTTGAAGAAGATTTCGAGCGTTACATGCAAAACCCCGTCAAACGCACCATAGAAAACCGCACTGCCGAACTTGAAAGTCTGTATGAATTAATCAAACAGCAGCCCCGCCCGGAAAGAGCATTCTACGACAGAGCAGTAACAGGCGTAAACGATAAGATTATCCCCGCAAAAAACCAGCTTGCATTTTGGCAGCTTCCGACCGTAACCCTTGAAGCAGGACATTTTCCGTTTTATAATTACAAGAGCTGGAGCGAAATTTTGGCACACCATAACCTATACAATCCTGAACGACCGGATTGCTTCAGGTTCTGACTACAAAAATATTCAATACCTTTAAGCTTTACTTCCCCGTATATAAGGCAGATTCTGAAACAAGTTCAGAATGACATAAAAAAGGCGGCAAAAGGTAAAACCGACTTGAAAGGGCATAAAAACAATAAAACCCTCACCCGCCCTGCGGGCACCCTCTCCCAGAGGGAGAGGGAAGAGATAAAAAACCGTTAAGCGCGTTCAACAAAACAAGCAGAGGAGTTGCGGGACAACTGTCGGAAGCCGGATAAAGGCAAAGTGTATAAAACAAAACTAAAATCTTTAAAAGGCGCCAATAGGTAAAACTAACTTGAAAGGGCATAAAAAGCAAAACAGGCAGGTAACAACAAACAAAAGCCGGCAATGGGTAAAGCTGATAAGTAATGAAATAATCCCTGACAAAGGCGGCAAAAGGTAAAATTGACTTGAAACGAATAAAAAGACAGTTTGAGAAAAGCATGGATAAATATGATGAAAATGCAGTTGTCCAGCGGATTATGGCGGAAAAACTCGTACGAGAACTGCTGAAAATCCGCGCTGAATTTGACACCGTTCTTGAAACAGGAGCCGGAACAGGAGTTTTAACAAAAGAATTAACCGGAAAAATTCAATACAAAAACTACTGCGCAAACGATTTATCCGAAAAATCAAAAAAGTATCTGGATAAAATTTTAAATAAATATACATTTATTGCGGGAAATGCGCTAAAAATTAACAAAAAAGCGGATTTAATCATTTCAAACGCAATGTTTCAGTGGCTCAAAGATTTCGGCTGTTTTTACAACATGCTTGAGCCCGGCGGAATTCTGGCGTTTACAAGCTTTACAACAGGGAACTTCCGGGAAATCAAGGAGTTGACGGGGCTTTCGCTGGAATACAAATCCATGAATGAGATTAAGCAAGAGTTAAAAGATTACGAAATCCTGTACACGAAGGAATTTGAACATAAGATGAGCTTTCAAAACCCGCTTGAACTTCTTGCCCACATGAAGCACACCGGAGTAAATTCGCTTGCGCACTGGACTTTTGCGCAGGTAAAAGATTTCTGCGAAAAATATAAACGTAAATACCCTGAAATTACTTTAACCTACACGCCCGTTATTGTTATTGCACGAAAAAATTGACAGCCGCAAGACGTACGCTAAAAACGCGTCATGCCGAACTTGCTTACTCTCTCCCTGCGGGAGAGAGAACAAACACTTAGCGAAACCACAGGTTGAGCTTAGTGTTTGGAGTGAGGGGGCAGGCTGCACGACAAACACGGCAAGCTATTCCGTAGCGGTGTCAATTACATGTGTTCTATCCAAGATTTATTCTGTTTTGCGCCCCCTCACCTGAATTTCTAAACTCACACGTTCGTTAAGAAATTCTTCCTCTCCCGTATGGAGAGGCTTTGCCGTATCAATGAAAAGCTAACAACGCCTTCAAGGAATAGTCAAGAAAAATTGTAATAGGGCTTTGTGCGTACAAATTTCAATTCATAACCCAATATATCGCCTATTAATTTAGCTTCTTCGTACTTAAGAGTACTCCGCATTAGTTTTTGAGAGATATTAGAACGCGAATAGTGTTTGCCGGTTACTTTTGACATTTCAAGCGCAAGCCATGTAATTGACACTTCATTTTCATTTAACAGCGCTTTTATATCTTTTCTT
Organism: Heliobacteriaceae bacterium; assembly: GCA_031265495.1. Taxonomy (GTDB): domain Bacteria; phylum Cyanobacteriota; class Vampirovibrionia; order Gastranaerophilales; family Gastranaerophilaceae; genus UBA947. The sequence goes on from JAISCP010000148.1 coordinate 3,627, forward strand.
ACACTCATCCTGCTTCTCCGTAATTATATTGACATATATGTTCCTATTTAGTAAAATATGTTATTATAAAGGAACAGAGGTTACTAAATAGGAACGAATAATTTAACAATATTAACTATTAGGAGAAAAAGTATGAAAAAGAGGGATTTAGGATTTACACTTGCAGAGGTGCTGATAACACTGGGGATTATCGGTGTTGTGGCGTCGCTGACCATGCCCGCTCTTATTTCTAACTACAAAAAACAGCACACAATTACGGGGTTAAAACGTGAATATGCGGTTTTGGCACAAATGGTTAAGCTTTCGCAGGCAGATAACGGCAACTTTGACGAATGGGATTGGAGTTTGAATTTAGCTGATTTTGTAAACGCCTATCTGGCTCCGTACCTGCAATTAATCAGGAACTGCGGCATAACAGATAATACCTGCTGGCTGCCGGATAGTAAAATATACGATACAAACGGCAATGCTAAGTATGATACGACATCTGCAAATTATTACACAGGAGTGCTAAACAACGGTACTTATGTTGCGTTTGAGAAGCAAGACAATAATCACCTGCACTTTTACATTGATATTAACGGAGCCAAACGGCCGAATAAGCTCGGAGTAGACAGTTTTCTTTTCACATTTACAAGAGCTCCGTTTCTTGAAACGGGTGTACATAATATTAGTCATTCAGGATTACATTTTTATGCACAGGGGATGCCAACAGCAAACCACGTTTCAAATTGCAAAAAGGCAAGTACAGGCACTCATTGCGGAGCATTATATGTACAGAGCGGCTGGCAAATCCCCGATAGTGTGGATATATTTTAGTTTTTAGTGCACAATAAATGAATAGGAAAGAGAGTTGAAAGGTTTATCCTCCCTTTGAGGAGAGTGTTGATTTTCTATTGCTTTGTCCTCGCAATGACACTTATTCTCTAATGGATTATACAACAACCCCGAACAGGTCGTAGGCGTCAACGGTTTCTATCAGAACTTCCTCAATATCACCCGGTACAACCGGCTTTTCGGTACGGGCGTAAACCATGCCGTCGATTTCGGGCGCGTCATACTGTGAACGCAAAATAACGCCATCGTCAGTGAAACCCTCCACTATGCACGGAAGGGTTTTGCCGATGTAAGTTTCGTTGATTTCGCGCGAAATCCCCTGCTGTAACGCCATAAGCTTATTGCGGCGCTGCTTTTTGGCTTTCGCGCTAATCTGCGGTTTCAAGCCGTAAGAATACGTATTCTTTTCCCGTGAATATTCAAATACACCCATTTTTTCAAATCGCATGCGTTTAACAAATTCATATAAATCATTAAACTGTTCCTCTGTTTCGCCGGGATAACCCGTAATAAAAGCTGTTCTCACGGCAGCGCCGGGAATTTTCGCACGAATTTTCTTTATCAGCGCGCTGTAATCAAAAACCGGACGGCGCATAGCATGCAGAATTTCCGGATTGGAATGCTGGAGCGGCAAATCAATATATTTAACAACTTTATCCAGCCGGGCAATCGTATCCAGCAGTTCGTCCGTCAGGTTTGACGGGTAAGCGTACATTACTCTAATCCATGACAAATCTTCAATTTTGTTTAATTCCTCCAACAGCTCAGGCAAAGCCAATTCCCCGTACAAATCCTGCCCGTAGCTTGTCGTATCCTGCGCTATAAGAACGATTTCCGCAACCCCTTTTTGCGCAAGCGATTTTGCTTCGGCAATTATGTTTTCAACCGGGCGGGAATGGTATTTGCCGCGCAGCTGCGGGATTATGCAGTAGCCGCACCGGTAATTGCATCCGTCTGCTATTTTTATGTAAGAGCTTGCACCCACAGTAATCTGCCGGCGCGCAACCGCTTCAGGGTAAATATAGTCGGGGTTTTCAGACACATGAGAAGTATATTGCGCTTCACCGGCAATCTTTTCCACAATGCCGGCTATCTCCCGCAAATCGGAAGTTCCGGCCATGCCTGCAATCTCGGGAATAGCTTCTTTTAATTCGTCTTTGTATTTCTGGGGAAGGCAGCCCGTTACAATAACCTTCTTCCCGCTGTTGACCGCGCCCAGAATACTGCGCACAGACTCCTTTTCAGCATCATGAATAAAAGAACATGTATTAACCACAACAATATCCGCGCCGCTGTCGTCCATTGTAATTTCATGTCCTTTTTCCGCCAGAAGCCCCAGCATAAGTTCAGCGTCAACCAGATTTTTAGCACATCCGTGATTTAATAACGCTATCTTCATTTCCCGTTTATCTTGCACTGCAAGCCTTTTTTAACTATAAAATTAATCCATTCCTGAGGAAGTTTAGACAGAATTTCAGCAAATTTTGCGTCCGCGCCTATTGTGTAAGAGGGCTTCGGGTTCTCGCACGCATCAATTTTCAAAATCAAATCAGCAACTTTCCGTACATCCAGACCGCCTGTCCGGTTTTTGCGGGCGTTTGCCAGCATATACTCCATAGCCGCGCTGTAACCGTCTTTTGCTTTTTCAATCGACTTTTTATTCAAATCAATTGATTTTTCCCACAGTGCAGTGGCTGTTACTCCGGGTTTTACGGAAACAACCTTAATCCCTTTTTCGATATACAATGAGTTAAACAAAATATCCAGCGCGCGTTTTGAGGCGCAATACGGCGCAACAAACGGAAATATTCCAAAACTCGACATAGAGCTTATATTGATAATTTTGCCTTCCAGCGCCGGCAGAAGCCTCTGTGTGAAATCCAGATGTGAAAATGTATTTACCTCAAACTGCTTTCTTACATCATCCACATCAATATTTTCAACAGCGCCGGCAGCAACGCAGCCCGCAGCATTAATTATTGTGTCAATTTTACCGGACTCCGGCAGTTTAGACTTAATATAAGCCGCAGCCTGACGCACGGAAGATTTTTTAGACATATCAATGTAAAACGGAATAACATTTGGGGAGATTTTTTTCAGACTGACAACAAAGTCTTCATTTCTGTAACCCGCAAAAACAATGTTATCATCGGCAAACGCTTTAACTAAAGCGTTTCCTATTCCTGATGTCGTTCCTGTTATCACGTAAGTTTTCATTTTTGCCTCTCTCTAATCTGTAATATAAGACTGGAACAATGGCAGATACAATGCTGACGCCAGAACTAATACGATACCTCCGATTACGATTAACATCAGAGGTTCAATCATTTTGGTAATGGCATCTACAATGTTATCAAGCTTTTTATCAATATAAGCCACTGCCTGCAAAAGCATTTCACCCAAACGTCCTGACTGCTCTCCGGTAGCAATCATGAACAAAATCATTCTGGGGATTACATGAGTGGCCCGCAGCGCAACCGACAGGTGCTGTCCCTGCTGAACCTTCAATGCAGCGCCTTCTATGCTTGTTTTTAAAACATAATTTGTAAGCGTCATATTCGATAAATACAAGCACTCAATAATGGGAACACCCGCGTCATACGCAACCTGCAGCACCGCTATGAAATTTGAAAAATTTGAAAACTGAACCATATCGCGCATAAGAGGAATTCTTAAAGAAAGTGCATCAATCATTCTCTTTGAAGGTCCCCAGTTGAACAGAAATATTGCGGAACCGACTATGGAAAACAGTATTACCGGCGCCATAAACCAGTAAGTTTTCAGGAAAACCCCCGCATCCATCAAGACTTGCGTAATCCAAGGCAGTTGTTTTCCCATATTATCAAACATATCCTTGAAAGTAGGGAATACAAACATTAACATAACAAGCACTATTACAATAGCAAGAAGTATTACGAACGCCGGATACATGAGCGCTCCGATAACTTTACCCTTAATTGCGGCTTCTTTCTGCTGAAGCTCCATCAAACGTTCGAGAGTTTTTTCCAGTTCGCCGGAATCCTCACCCGCTCTGCACAAGCCTATATAAATCTGGCCAAATTGCTGCGGATATTTCGCAATCGTATCGGAAAAAGTTGAACCGGCTACAATCTGTCTTCTGAGTTCTTTTGCCACTTTTCTGACTCTCGGTCTCGCCGCATCGTTTTCTATAAACATCAGAGACTCAATAATCGGAATTCCCGACTGCGCAAGAATTTGCATTGTTGATGTAAAATCCATACGTTCATCAAGAGTAAGCTTATCAATACGTCTGGCTTTCGTGTTTACAACCGCCGGAGTTTTATCCTCTATGGCGCTGGCTATATCCTCAAGAACTTTTGTCGGGACAAAACCCATATTGCGAATATTCTCGCGCGCTTCCCGAAGACTTGCCGCTTCTATTTTGCCCTTAATTATATCCTTGTTGTCTTTTAAAGCTGTATAATTGTAAATCGCCATCAATAACTTCCTTATTCGTTCACAACGCCAAGCACACGGATAAATTCATCAACCGTTGTTTTACCGGTAAGGATATGATTAAGGCAGGATTTGCCCAGAGTTATCATCCCGTTTCTAACGGCAATTTCTTCAATATCCATGTCATGCGCGCCCATTGCGATTAACTTTCTAATCTCTTTGGTCATCGGCATAATCTCATATAAGCCCATACGGCCTCTGTAACCCGTAAAGTTACAATGGCTGCAGCCTTTAGGCCTGTAAATGGTTTTTGTAATAAATTCCTCAATCGCAGCTTCATCGGATATAATTTTGCCTGCTTCTTCGCGTGTTGCAAAATATTCTTCCTTGCAGTCATCACAGAGGCTTCTTACCAATCTTTGCGCAATTACGCCGGACAGCGTTGAAGCTACCAGATAATCTTTTGCGCCCATTTCAATCAAACGGGTAATCGTTGCCGCAGATGAATTCGTGTGAACCGTGCTGAACACAAGGTGCCCTGTGAGCGCCGCTGCTATTGCAATTTCGAGTGTCTCATAGTCCCGGATTTCACCGACCAGAATAATATCAGGATCCTGTCTTAATATTGCACGCATAGAGGAAGCAAAGGTTATACCTGCCTTGTTGTTAACCTGCGACTGGTTAATACCCTCAAGCCTGATTTCTATCGGGTCTTCAATCGTGGTGATATTGACGTTTTCACCGTTCAAATGCTTCAGGACAGAATAAAGCGTTGTGGTTTTTCCCGAACCCGTAGGACCTGAGGTTAAAATAACACCGTTCGGACAGGTTATCATGTCTCTGATTTTTGCAATATCTTCCTGCGTAGCGCCCATAATCTCAATCTGTCTGTTGTCGGCGTCCAAGCTTACCGCAGGTGCAAGAACACGGATTACGACTTTTTCCTTGCCGGAAATTGAAAGCGTATTTATACGAAAGTCATAAGACAGCTCTTTATATTTAATAGTAAACGTACCGTCCTGCGGCCGTCTGTGCTCGGCTATGTTCATTCTGGCAAGAACTTTAAAACGGGCAATAACAGCGCTTTCCACCTTTGGCGGAATATCAAGAACTTTGCGCAGCATGCCGTCTTTGCGGTAGCGCACTATGTAACCGGAAAGACGCGGCTCTATGTGTACGTCGGAAACCTGCGTATCAATGGCAGTGGTGATAATCTGGTTAACAAACTTTGCTACGGAACCGGTTGAATCCTGCAATTCACTGTCAACCTGATCCCATAAGCTTTCCTCTTGTTCAATTTCCGCAGTTTCTTCTTCAATCTGGCTGATAATTTTTTGGGTTTCTTTTTTCTGTGTACTGAAAAACAAATCCATAGCATCCGCAAATTCAACATGTGTCATAAGCACTTGCTTAGGATTTTGTCCGGTAAGGTAGATAATCTCTTTTAATATATCCTGCTTAACAGGGGATATGACTCCTATGGTCAATGTTTTTCCGTCAGAAAAAATCGGAATAATATTATTGGTTCTGATGAAGTCTTCCGGCAGTAAACTTATGAACTGTTCCTGCTCGTTCAGCTGCTCGGGAGTAACCATATCCAGTCCGGTTTGTAATTGCAGAACTTCTTTTAACTGTCTGAGCGTTATAAATCCCAATTTAAATAAAGTCGAACCTAAAGGCGTTTTCAAACGTTTACTTTCGGCAAGCGCCTGCAGCAGCTGAACATCCGATATGTAGCCTCTTTGAATTAACATATCCCCGATTTTGGTGCTGCCGTCATTTGATGCATTTAACTTAACAACGTCAATAAGCTCGCTCAAATCCTCATCGGGAATCTGCATAAACTTAACCTGTTCGGAAAAATAGCCTTTCAGATGCGCGTTGATGGTATCTTTATCAGACTGTGAATTGACTGCAACATACAGAAAATTATTTTTCAAATTTATCGGAACAAATCCGTGCAGTTCAAATAAATTGCCTTCTAATCTGCTTATTACCTGGGGGTTTATACTGTTTTTTAATCTGTTTAATACTTCGTTCATAATATTTACCTGTCTGCTGTTTCATAGGAGTCTCGAAATCCGGGACAAATTATAATGTTTCTGTGTTGACTATGGAATCTTCCGAATCAGTGATTATCTTCGGAGTAATCATGATAATCATTTCTTCTTTACTTTTTTCGGTAAGCGTGCTTCTGAAAAATGTTCCCAACCCCGGAATGTCTCCCAAAATAGGAACTTTCTTAACGTTTTTGGTTTCATCTTCACGAATCATACCGCCTATAATAAGAGTCTCTCCGTCTTTAATCCGGACATTTTTAAGATCAAGATTTCTTCTTTGAAGCAGGGTTGCCTGCGGAATAATATCGCCGGAAGTATCTTTGGTTGTTACGCGGTCTTTAATAGTTGCGTATTCGGGAGCAATGTTAAGCGTAACATAACCGTCAGGGCTTATAAACGGCGTTATGGAAACCTTAATACCGTTGTCGTCCGCTATTTCATAAGTCCTCTGAACAGCGCCCGCCAAAGAACCGGCAAGAACTTCCGACCTTACTGATTTAACATAATCAGAAGTCAAATCAATTGTAGATTCCTGTCCGTTGGTTATTAAAATACGCGGATTTGCCACAACTCTGCCCTTTCTGTTTTCTATTAAGTAATTAATAGTATATTGAACTACCGGACTGCCCGAATATTTTGCCAGATTAGGCATGTTGGGGTTCTTGCTGCCGGCAAAGAATATAGGATAACCCGGATCGCCTTCTTTAGCCGGAAGAATATTACCTGTTTTGCCGTTGTTGAAGCTTGCGGAGAAAAATCTTGTATACATTTCCCAAGTATTATCAAGAGTTTTACTTCCCGCTTCACTCAGTTCTATAATTGAAACTTCCAAATAAGCCTGCGGCTGTTTTTTATCTGTTTTTGCAATAAATTCTTTAATCATTTCAACCTGCTGCTCGGAACCGCCGATAACATTAACCGTCCCCAGCTGGGTGTAATACGAAACCGAAAGGCTCCGAAGCGCAATAGATGACAGTGCGCCGGCTTCTGTTTTTGACTCATAAGAACATGCTATGGTACCTTCATTTAGAGAAATATCACCGCCGCCGCTGCTGCCGGAGCTGCTGCTGCTGCCGCTGCCGAAACCGCTGCTGCCGCTGCCAAAACTGCTGCTTGCCGCGCCGGTCATAATTCCGGCCGCGCCGCCTGTTGAACTTCCTTCAATGCCGAGTGCGTTCGGAAGTAACAATTTACATACCATATCCGCCATTTGCGCGGGAGTTGTATGATTTACCTTAAAAGCCGCTGTTGTCGGTTTTTTATCAAATTTGGCGACAACTTTTCTTGCAATCGCAACTTCATTTTGCGTGCCGAAAATCAACAATTCATTAGTTGCAGGGTTTGTTACGGCAACTTCTCCGCCTGAAATACCCGGTTTATTTATACCGTAAATGTTTTTATTCAAAAAACCCGCTATTGTTGTTGCATCGACATATTTAACCGGAATTGAGGTTAATTCCTGCTTAGCTACGTTAAAATCTTTAACAGATGTGGGCGCTATGATGATTGTATTTCCGTCCAGAACATACGTCAGCCGGGAAATCTCCATAATCAGTTCAAAAGCCTTATTCAGAGGAACGCTGACTAAATCCAGCGTTACGGTCTGGTCTTTGACCTCGGGGTGCAGAATAATGTTCAAACCCGCTTTGTCCGCAAACATTCTCAAGACTTGGGTAACATCGGATTCTCTAAGACTGAGAGTAATCGGCGTGTTCTTTTTCGTGATACTGATTTCACCTTTAAGCGGCATTGACTCATCCTGAATTGCTTCCCGCAGCGCAGGCTGGGAATAAGTATCCTGCGTTGCCGGCACTGAAGCGCCGGTAAACAAAAATGCCGTTAAAATTGAAAATGTAGTGATTTTTTTTGTAATGTTATTTTTCATAGCTTCTCCTGCTTTTTTATTACTTTCTGTTCTTTGTTCCGCCGAACTTACTTTCCAAATTGGAAACCGTGTTATAGTTAAGTCCGTCCGTAGCAAATAATTCGCCGACTCCGGCTTTGTAAATATTTTTTCCTAATTGTACTGTAACATTTGTTTTGCCAATTGACAAAACTTTATAATTATGAATATAATCACCTGATCTTACAAGGTAATCAGAACCGTCTAAATTAATAATTGCGGAAGGATTATACTGGTCGTACAAAATGCCGGTAACTTTGGTATTAATGACATTGGACGCGTCAGAGTCAATCGTAATATTATCGGGCGGAGCTATCATATCGGAAGATATATAATCTCCCATAGTTTCAAATCCTCCTGCGTCGGGTACGAACGGATTAACGCGGCCTATGCCGTCAATGGTTACCGCAACCGTCTTGTCTCCCGAGCCGGGAATATCTCCTGCAATGCCGGCTTTAATTCCGTCATTTCCTATGGTAACCGACTCTTGGGATTCAGGAACACTGAGTTCCTCCGAGTCGTCTTTTTTTTGCGTACATCCTGTTGTATTAATCAATATGACAATCAAAAACAACGCGGCAAAAATCAGGCCAAGCTTCCTGTTTAGGCTTTGGAAACTATTTTTGTTATTTTCTTTGGCATATCTTTCTATAAAGTTTTCGTTCACGTCTCACCTTTTAACTTTACTACCTATAATATTGTAATAAAATTAATTAAATAGCGTATCAACTGTTTGATGTATTTAATTCAAATAATTAAGTGAATAGGTGAATAGGAAATTAAGAGGTATAGAGGGCTGGAGGTATTGAGGTATGGCTAAAATTAGTAAACAGGAAAGAGGGAACAGCAAATAGCGCCCTCCGGCACTGATGAACTCACACCATAACCTCCCTGTCATCCTGAATTTATTTCAGGATCTGGCACTTTGCAACTCACACCATAACCTCCCTGTCATCCTGAACTTGTTTCAGGATCTGGCACTTTGCAAATCGCACTATCCTCCCAATCTTATTTCCGCACCTGTCCATCTGCACGGGAGAGAGAACTTTACAGGAATTGCATATTTTTATCGGTGGACAGATCCTGAAACAAGTTCAGGATGACGTGGATGATGACTGTTTCCTCTTTCCTATTCACCTAATCACTTAATATCGACAGGGAAACACGCGTATGTAAACATACGCGTGTGGATTAAAAAGGAGCTTTCGCTCGTTTATTTCTTGTTTTCAAGCTTCAGAAGCTTTGCTTCCAGAGCTTTATTTTGTTTCAATATATCATTCTGAACTCTCGCCATGTCATCCTGAACCTGTTTCAGCATTTTATTTTGCTCTTTTAGTTCTTTATTTTCTTTTTTAAGCGTCGCAATGTCGTTACGAACTCCCGCCACGTCATTCTTAACGGAAGCAATGACATCATTTATTTTCTTATCCAACTCTTTTACTGCATTGACTAAAGCATAGAGAATGTCCTCTGTGCGAACCGCCAAAAATCCACCGGAACCTTTGCTTACCGCGTCAGGAAATATTTTCTGTAAATCCTGCGCAATTACGCCGACTCGCGGTGTTTTTGCCTTGTCGTCTTTAAGGGTGTAATTGAATACTTTTATCTGTTTAATCTTTTCAAGCCCGCTGGTGTTTTCGCTTTTAATATTTTTCAGGCGTTTATCGGAGGTAACCTGTGTTCCGCCAACATAAAGGCTGCCGGGTATATAAACAGTACTGTTGCTTACACCTATCCACACTTGATTTGCGTCGCTGGTTTTATCATCCTCAATGCTGGTCGGTCCTGCACCTATTCCTATACAGGTCTTGTATGAACCGCTGGTTACGTTATAGCATGCATTATAACCCACACCGGTATTATAACTCCCTGCGGTGTTATACAATGCATTATCCCCCAAGCCGACGTTAGCACCACCTGCGATGTTGTTATACAATGCATTACGACCCAAGGCGGTGTTATTACCCCCTTCGGTGTTGTTATACAATGCATAATGCCCCACGCCGGTGTTTTGCCCCCCTTTGGTGTTGTTATACAATGCATAATACCCTAAGCCGGTGTTATTATTCCCTCCGGTGTTAGAACGACCTGCATAATTACCGGTAAATGTATTGTAACTCCCGGTAGTGTTAGAGTAGCCTGCAACAGTACCGATAAAAGCATTATTAGAACCGCTAGTGTTAGAATAGCCTGCGTAATTACCGAGGAAAACATTATGATGACCTGTGGTGTTGGGATAGCCCGCAGCATGACCAATAAAGACATTATTATTCCCGGTAGTGTTAGAATAACCTGCAGTATTACCTATCGCTGTATTATAACCGCCGGATGTTCCGAGATTTGCCAACGCCCCCAGACCAAAAGACGTATTATAAGACATCTTATTAGCCGGAACACTTCCAAAATACATATTTGTATTGTCTATGTACAAACCTGCATTGGCAGTACCGCTTTGATTTTTAAAAAGCATGTGGTTTTGTGCGGCTGCTCCTTTTTTTAATATCAAACGGGCATTGTCATCATCTGCTTTGCTGTTAGCTCCTATGACTACATTTTCTCCGTAATATATACCCGGACCGTTCGCGGTCAATTCGCTCCACAGCGACTCGCCGCCTGAACCGCCGGAGCTTTTCATCCGGCGCGTCATCATAGGTGCAAACGCCGCCAGCATTATCGCCAATATCAGCAGAACAATCATCATTTCAGCCAGCGTGAATCCTCTGTCTGAATATTTATTATTAACTTTTCGATTTTGCATCACCATGCTAATCATCCTTTAATAAATAATTATAGCAGAGTCATAAAAATTTTGCAAGAAGATATTTTTTTAATTAGTTACATAATTATTAGTAAACAGGATTGTTAAAAACCATAACCATCCTGTCATGCTGATATAAGCGAATAGGTGAATAAGAGGTCTTGAAGTATAGAGGGTGACAGGAAGGTTAAGGCGGGCCATCCTTTGCTGTTCCCTCTTTCCTGTTTACTATTCACTAATTTTAGCCATACCTCCAGCCCTCTATACCTCTATTTTTCTATTCACCTAATCACCTATTCACTTAATCACTTCTTTAATGCCTTGCAAGTTTTTTTAATCCATTGTATAATTCAAATCGGTAAGGAGAGAATTTTTATGGAAACTTTAGCAAAAAATGAAGGGTTAATAACCAAAATTATAGGGCCTGTAATTGATGTGGAATTTGCACACGGCGAACTTCCCGAGATTTACACGGCGCTTAATATTGTAAATGACAACGGCGCATTTATTGTCGCGGAAGTTCAGCAGATGCTCGGCTCTAACAGAGTCAGGACTGTTGCAATGTCTTCAACGGACGGTTTAAAGCGGGGGATGAAGGTAATTAATACGGGAGAACCTATTAAAGTTCCCGTTGGGGAAGCTATTCTGGGGAGGATATTGAACGTTACCGGGCAGCCTGTTGATGAGCTGGGGCCTGTAAACACTGACACTTACCTGCCTATACACCGCGCATCGCCTAAATTGGTTGACCAGAATACAAATATTGAAATTTTAGAAACCGGCATTAAAGCGATTGACCTTTTACAGCCGTACCAGAAGGGCGGAAAAATCGGTCTTTTCGGCGGCGCAGGCGTGGGTAAAACCGTTTTGATTATGGAGCTTATCCATAATATTGCGCATGAACACTCCGGCGTATCCGTGTTCGGCGGTGTGGGCGAAAGAACCCGTGAAGGCAACGATTTATGGAATGAAATGAAAGAATCCGGCGTTATAGACAAGGTTGCGTTGATTTACGGACAGATGAACGAACCTCCCGGAGCGCGTATGAGAGTCGGGTTGTCAGCGCTTACCGCAGCGGAATATTTCAGAGATTTCTCAAAACAGGATGTACTGTTGTTTATTGATAACATTTTCCGCTTTACGCAGGCGGGTTCTGAGGTTTCGGCGCTTTTGGGAAGGGTGCCTTCCGCAGTGGGCTACCAGCCGACTTTGGCAACAGAAATGGGTGATTTGCAGGAAAGGATTACCTCCACAAAAGACGGTTCTATTACTTCTGTTCAGGCTATTTACGTTCCTGCCGACGACCTGACGGATCCGGCTCCGGCTACGACTTTTTCCCACCTTGATGCGTCAACGGTGTTATCGAGACAAATAGCTTCTCTGGGAATTTACCCGGCTGTTGACCCGCTGGAATCCAATTCGCGCGTACTTGACCCGAATATTATCGGAGAAGAACACTACAATGTTACAAGAAAAGTTCTTGAAACTTTACAAAAGTACAAAGAACTTCAGGACATAATTGCAATTCTCGGGATGGATGAGCTTTCTGAGGAAGACAAAGAGACTGTAAACAGGGCAAGAAAAATTCAAAGATTTCTCTCCCAGCCGTTCTTTGTTGCCGAACAGTTCTCCGGTATTGCAGGCAAATACGTAAAACTTGAAGACTCAATACGGGGGTTCCGGGAAATTATTGAAGGCAAGCACGATAATCTTCCCGAGCAAGCCTTCTACATGGTCGGCACAATCGAGGAAGCCGCTGCAAAAGCGAAAACGCTGTAAGCAATAAGGTTGAAAAGTTGAACGGTTGAATGGTTGAATGGCTGATAAAAACTGTTAAACATGTTCAGCAAAACAAGCAAAGGAGTGAATAGGTGAATAAGTTCATCTAAGAAAAATTAAATCTCATATCGAAATCGGTATGAGACCCCACCCCGAAATTTGCTAAAGCAAATTTCGACCTACCTCTCACGAAACGATACTTAATCGTTTCGTTCGGCAGAGTCTCAAGGGGAGGGTAAAGATAAAAGGTAGCGTTAAACACGTTCAACAAAACAAGCAAAAGAGCTGCGAGGCAGCTGTCGGAAGCCGATTTAGGGTAGAATATAAAAACTAAAGGTAAAAACATAAAAAGGCGCCAAAAGGTAAAGTTGACTTGAAAGGGCATAAAGATGCATTTAAAAATAATTACACATGAAAGAGTTGTTTTTGACGGAAATGTTGACGCGATTTACACCAAAGGAACCGATGGCGAATTCGGGGTATTAGAAGGACACGTTCCTGTTATGGCTGCGCTTGACGTTGGCGTAACCCGGGTTGTTCATGGGAATGAGCAGAGATTTTTCACAACTATGGGCGGAATTTTCCAACTCAAAGACAATCATGCTTTAATTCTCACTAATACCGCCGAGTGCGGCGATGAAATTGATGCGGCAAGGGCAAAAGAATCATTAGACCGTGCACAGGCGAGACTTTTGGAAGCTAAAGCGGAAACCGATGCAAAACGGGCGGAAGCTGCGGTTGCAAGGGCAATGGTACGTTTAAAAGCAATATCAAATAAATGACAATCTATGACATTTTTAAAACATTTTTCAAGATGGGAATAATATTATTCGGCGGCGGTTTTGTTATTCTGCCGGCTGCACAGGCGGAACTTGCCGAAAAAAAACAATGGCTTACGCATGAGGAAATTTGCGAATTTTATGCATTGGCAAGAAGTGTTCCGGGCATTGTGGCGCCGAATTTTTCCGTATTTGCCGGGTATAAGCTTAAAAAAATTAAAGGAGCAATTGCCGCGTTAACAGGGCTTATCATGCCGGCGTTTCTGAGTATTGTAATTCTTGCTGAAATTTTTGAAGCAGTGATACACATGAAATTTGTCCGGAGTATGTTTTGGGGAATAGGCATCGGGGTTGTTATGCTGATTTTCCTGTCAGTAAAAGAAATGTGGGAAAACAGCGTAACGGAAAAGCTTTCTTTTGCGCTGTTTTTTGCAGCTTTCGTGCTGTCGGCATGCTTCAAAGTATCGCCTTCCGCAATTATACTTACGGCAGCTGCTCTGGGAATTGCTTTGCAGTTGAAAAACGAAAGCTCCAAAGCGAACGGGGAGGAAACTGAATGATTTACACGGAATTATTTACGGAATTTTTCCGCATAGGTTTTTTCTCATTTGGCGGCGGGCATGCCACACTGCCGTTTTTGTACAACATCGCAGCGGTTAAACACTGGTATACCGTCCGGCAGCTTGCGGATATAATAGCAATTTCCTCCGTAACGCCCGGGCCTGTCGGAGTAAACGCCGCAACATTTGCGGGGTATTCGACCGCCGGTATTGCCGGAGCGTTAATCGCAACTGTTTCGGTGGTGCTGCCTTCGTTTATAATAATTATAATAGTTTCACATCTTCTCAAACAGTTCAGGGAAAACAAGTACGTTCAATCAGTAATATATGTTATTAAACCGGTAAGCTGCGGGCTTTTGGCGGCTGTCGGAGCAGAAATGTTTGTAAATAATGTTAACAATATTTTCGGGTTTGCGCTCCTTGCCGCACTATTCGTTACAAATATTTACAAAAAAAGAAAACCTGCCTTTTTCCTTGCAGTTTCGGCATTTGCAGGTTTCGCCGCAGGATTTTTTAATCTGATAAATTGAAAAACTAGCAATTTTTTTTTTTAGGGATTTTAAAATTAACTGAAAGAAAAGGAGAATTATTATGATTACTGGGGTTAATAATAGTCCAAATTTCGGTACATTGAATCTTTCAATAAGAAGCTGCAAAAAAGCGCAGGAAATAATAAGTGTCCTGCAGGATGTGCATGGAAGAAAATTAGTTCCGGCTAATATTTCAATTACTGATGTACTTAATCAATCGTCAAAATTGCATGAAGTACGCGGAGCACTTAAATATGGTGAATTTGTTCATATAAGTGATAATAATAAACATTTATTGATTTCCCAAGATGAGGAATCCGTAAAGCATCTTTTAACAATGCCCAGATTTAATCAAAATGCATATGATAAAGCAAAAACTCCTGCTGCGAGAAAAGCTGCTTTCCACATTAGCCTCGATAAAAACCCTAAATTTATAGATGACCTCACTCCTGACGCAATGACGCAGATGAAAACGATTTTCAAACAATATGAGTCAAAAGAGCCGGATATAGAAAATGCAATAAAGAAAGCCGGCGGCAAAGATGCTCTTTCTGCGTATAAGGCAAAGCGTGCAGACTTTAAGCTTGATGAGCATAACGACGAAGTAAATAAAATGATAAAATTTATGCGCCCTGATAATGGAGTAGTAAAAACAAAGGGCGACATTTTAGACTTGAGAGGCACGCCAAGTGTACCTACACAGGCAGAACTGAAAAATGCCGCAATAGAAGACGCTATTTTTAATACCGGCGGCATGGATTCACTTCATATATACCGTTTGATAACAGGAAATCCATTCCCTAATGAGATTTTTGTTGGCTTTACCCGTTATAATTAAAAAACTAACATTTTTTTAGGGGTTTTAAAGTAATTGAAAGAAAAGGAAAATTATTATGATTAACAAAGTTGAAGCATCACCGAGTTTTGGTTTTAGATTAAATCAACTCAATCGAAAAAAAACTTGGCAACATGCCTGTATCTGACATTGCTAACCGATTGGACACTGTTGGCGGCCTGGAATGGAGCAACAGATGGTTCCTGCGCAAAGCTAAGGCTAATATAGGGGACAATGAAATAACCTTTCTCAATACACAAAAACCCGGAAAAAAGGGATTTAACGAAATGGTCGGCAAAAATGTCTTTACTGAAAACGCAGCGGCAAAAGCGCTGGGATTAATTGTATAACAAGCTTTCTTTTTCAAACATTCTGTATTGCAGCGCCTGCATGAGGTGCATTTGTGTAATGCATTCAGAGCCGTCAAGGTCTGCAATTGTTCTGGCAAGTTTTAGAATACGGTCGTAACGCCTGCCCGAAAGCCGGTATTTTGCAGCCGCAGTTTTCATAACTTCTTCGCCCGCGCCGTCAATACGGCAATACTTTTTGATAAGTTTGGGAGTAAGTTCCGAATTCGTTAAAATTCCGTCATTTGCGTACCTTTGCGCCTGAATTTTACGGGCGTCAACAACACGTTTGCGGATTTGGGCGGAAGTTTCGGCTTCCGGGTTTAAGCTCAAAAGTTCTTCTGATGTAAGTCGGGGGACGTTAATCTGCAGGTCAATCCTGTCCAAAAGCGGCCCCGAAAGCCGTGCCAGATACCTGTCCACCTGAAAATCAGAACAGGTGCAGTGTTTTTCTTTATCCCCCAAAAAACCGCACGGACAAGGGTTCATTGCACCCAAAAGCATAAATTTTGCCGGGTATCTGATGGAATGCTTTGTGCGTGAAATAACAATTTCACCGTCCTCAATCGGCTGGCGCAAGACTTCCAGTACATTTCTGGGGAACTCGGCCATTTCGTCCAAAAATAAAACCCCTCTGTGTGCAAGCGTGATTTCGCCGGGCTTTGGAACGGTTCCCCCGCCGATAATCCCGTTTGGCGAAGCCGTATGATGAACCGCCCTGAACGGTCTTTGGGTCATTAAAGGTTTCTCCAAAAGCCCGCAAATACTGTAAATCTTTGTCAGTTCAAGAGCTTCGGACAATTCCAGAGGCGGCAAAATAGACGCAAAGCATTTTGCCATAAGAGTTTTACCCGAACCCGGCGAGCCGGTCATCAAAAGGTTATGAGCGCCGGCAGCCGCAATCTCCAGCGCACGTCTGGCTTTTTGCTGCCCTTTTACATCCTTGAAATCATAAACATAATCCGCTGTCCCGCCTGATTGCAAATACTCCTGAATATTCACGGCCGTCGGCTTAATAGGGCATTCAAAAAAATGATTTACAACTTCATTAAGGTCTTGTGCGCCAAAGACGGTTATACCTTCGACAAGAGCAGCTTCCGCCGCGTTTTTTGCCGGAACTATGACGTTTTTGACTCCCCGCAGTCCGGTAACCAGAGGCAAAACCCCGTTAACCGGACGGATTGCGCCGTCCAGTGATAATTCGCCTATGAATGCATAGTCTTTGATTTTTTCCGTGTCCAATACTTCTTCTTCAACCAAAATCCCCATTGCAATAGGCAAATCAAAATTTGAACCTTCTTTTTTTAAGTCCGCCGGAGCAAGATTTACCACAACTTTCTTTGCGGGAAAAGTATAGCCGGAATTTTTCACCGCTGAACGTACTCTGTCACGCGCCTCGTTAATAGCTGTATCGGGCAGTCCGACAATGGCAATCTTTGGCAGAGAGTTTACCACATCAACCTCTACATCAACCTTATATGCTTTCAGACCTATTACCGCCGCTGTTATGACCTTATTCACCATAATAAAGTAAATATAACATAAAAATAGTGATTAGGGAATTAGAGGTATAGAGGGCTGGAGGGATGGCTGAATTAGTTGAAAGGTTGAATGGTTGAAAATACTGGTTTCTAGTCCCTAACCCCTAGTCTCTAAATGAGGGTTTTATTGATAACGTCATTGCGAGGCGCTTGCATGGCAAGCAACGAAGCAATCCAGTCAAGACTGTTGATTTTCTGGATTGCTTCGTCCTCATTACATTCGTCCTCGCAATGACGAAACAGGTATAGAAGGCTGGAGGGATAGAGGTATGGCTAAAATTGGTAAATAGTAAACAGAAAGAGGGAACAGCAAAGGATTGTCACAGCCCGCCTTAACCTCCCTGTCATTATTTGCCAAGAGGAATAATAGAAAACAACACCCGGAAATATTATCTTGTGGCAGTAGTGGATGATTGTACAAGAATAGCTTGGTGTGAATTAGTTCAAGATATTACAAGTTTGACGTAAGAATCTATTTCCTGTTCCCTCTTTCCTATTCACCTAATCACTTAGTTACCTATTCACTTAGCAGCTACTATCAACCCCACCGGTTTAAGCCGCTGTTTGCCGCCATAAAATCAGCGTCCATAGAATTTGTCATTCTGTTCCCGTAAAGCATTTGCTGCATTCTCATTAAGTCAGCCTGAGAATATCCCGGAATATTATAATCGGGTATTTGGTTGTAAGCTTGCTGCTGCTGCGTAGCTTGAGGTTGCGCTGTTTTGGCTTTTTCAGCTGCTTTTCTTTGAGAATAGCTTTTTCCGACAAGTTTCCCCGCTATCCATTCACCTGCCAGCCAGCCAACCAGCCCGCCGACAAGCGGAATAGGAATTAACGCAGAGCCAAGCGCCGCACCAACCATGCCGCCGCCAACCCGTGCACCTGCCTTAACTGTTTCCGCAGCGCCTGAAACAATGCCTTCATTTACCGTTGCTTTAAATATATTAGGTAATTCAAATGCAAGTATAAGCAAACTTCCGATAAGCGGCATTTTTTTAGCAATTCCGCTGCCTAAACCTTTTGTGCCGCCCCAGAGTTTGTTAAAAAACCCGCTGCCGCCGTTATATCCGGTTTTAATGCTTTGGCCGATATCAGGGAGTAATTTTCTCAGATTTCCCTTCATAGTCTTCCAGAAGCCGCCGGCGCATTCTTTTGCCGATTCTTTTTCAATTAATTTAAAACAATCTTTCAATTGTTTCCAGATACCTTTAAAGTACTGACCCTTTTGAACAACTTGCTTTGTAACAGGATCCTTAACGCCGTAGAACGTCCCCTTTAAAAGCTTTGTTCCTGATTCAGCGCTTGTGCCGAATACTACACTCGGATACGCTTTTAATGCACGTCCCGCATAATGAACAACTTTAGCCGCTATTGCGCCTATTGACATAATTAACCTACCTAAATTTTCCTTACTACACTTATATAAAAAAATTTTTATTGAAGAAATTGCCTGAAATATGTTTTTATTAACAAAAGTTTACATTTACAAATATAAAAAATAGGAGTATAATCTTTATATGTACTGCGTTGACGGGAAAATTTACATTGAAGATGACGACCAGTGTATTGACTGCAAGAATTACGCTGTCGGCGTGGCGTGTCCTTTACTGATGGCTTTGGGGCAGGGGGTTGTTTATATGGAAGACAGCCTTACCGTCAGAGACTGCGGGTTTTACGTAAGATTTTCACGCCATTTGCACGTGGTCAGAAATAACGGGGAAGAAAAATGATTACGTTGATTAACGGCGACGGAATCGGACCGGAAATATCGGACGCTGTTGTTAAAATTATTGAAGCTTCAGGGTTAAAGATTGACTGGGATGTTCAGACCGCAGGCGAAGACGTTATTGCCGCAGAAGGAACTCCGCTTCCGCAAAGGGTTTTGGACTCAGTCCGGCGTAATAAAACAGCGCTGAAAGCGCCTGTTACAACTCCGATTGGCAAAGGTTTCCGCTCGGTTAACGTTCAGCTGCGCAAAGAACTGGATTTGTACGCAAGCCTGAGACCATGCAAGAATTTACCCAATATTAAAACTAAGTTTGAAAACGTTGATATTGTTGTTGTAAGAGAAAATACAGAGGACTTGTACGCCGGAATTGAGCGGAAGACAGACGAAAATACTGCGGAAAGCGTTAAAATTATTACGCGCAGTGCGTCCGAGCGCATAGCGGAGTTTGCATTTGATTACGCGGTCAAGAACGGGCGCAAAGAAGTTTGCGCAGTTACAAAAGCCAATATTTGCAAGCTTTCGGACGGTTTGTTTCTGGAAGCTTTCAGAAAAATTGCCGCCCGGTATCCGCAGGTTAAGTCAAATGAAATCCTGGTGGACAACCTGTGCATGCAGCTTGTTTTGAAGCCTGAAAACTTTGATGTTCTTGTACTGCCTAACTTATACGGCGATATTGTATCTGATTTGACTGCCGGTTTGATTGGCGGTCTCGGGGTTGCGCAGGGGGCGAATATCGGGGCGGATTATGCGGTGTTTGAGCCTGTGCACGGCTCAGCGCCTGATATTAAAGGGCAAAATAAAGCTAATCCGGCTGCGCTTCTGCTTTCCGCTTTGGAAATGCTCCGATATATCGGAGAAAATAAATACGCCGAAAAAATTGAAAGAGCGCTTTTTAAAACTTTTTCTGACGGCATTTTCACGTGTGATTTGGGCGGGAATGCTTCCGCTGCGCAGTTCACGGATGCCGTAATCAGCCGCTTAGCCGGTGAATAAGTGATTAGTTGAATGGTTGAATGGTTTAATTCCTTCTCCCTCTGGGAGAAGGTGCCCCGGATGAGGGTTTTATTGAAATTAGTAAATGGCGCTTAGTAAATAG
Source organism: Heliobacteriaceae bacterium (assembly GCA_031265495.1). Lineage (GTDB taxonomy): Bacteria > Cyanobacteriota > Vampirovibrionia > Gastranaerophilales > Gastranaerophilaceae > UBA947. Next base: position 23,798 of record JAISCP010000148.1, read on the forward strand.
TAAATAGCATTGAATAAATCTCGGGTAGAGCACAGCATTTTGGGTGCAGGCTCAGCCTGCCCCTCTCCATACGGGAGAGGGTACAAACACTTAGCGAAACCGTAGGTTGAGTTTAGTGTTTGGGGTGAGGGGGCAATGGTAACTTCTTACTATTTCGTCATTGCGAGGAGCTTGCATAGCAAGTGACGAAGCAATCCAGTAAATTCAACGTTTTTTGACTGGATTTTCCTCTCATAAAACGATAATTTGTCTTGGATTACCGGCAGTTCGCAAAAGCGTGGTTTTGCTCACTATGGGCGTTTCACGCCCGCCGGAATCCGCAATCGCTTTGTTCGGTACAGTGCTGCGCTCGCAATTGTACATGTTAAGTAATTAGTTACATGATTTTAAAAAAATTTGCCACATCATTCCACCCTCGTCCCGTCATCCTGAACTTGTTTCAGGATCTGACCACCGATAAAAATATACAATTTCTGTAAAGTTTTCTTACCCGTACAGATGCTGAAATAAAATTGAGTAGATAGTTTGATTTGTCATGTGCCAGATCCTGAAACAAGTTCAGGATGACGGGATGGTTATGGCGGGCTGTGACAATCCTTTGCTGTTCCCTCTTCCCTGTTTACTATTTACTAATTTTAGCCAGCCCTCTATACATCTCCATTCTGCTTTTAATCGGTTAACCCCAAATCCCTTAAAAAACGGGAATTATCAGCAAGCTGTTCAAGTTTTTCATCCTCAAACGGGTCAATTATTCCGTTTTTAAACAGCTCGTCCATGCCTGAAATATCATCTAAGTTATCCATGACCATTTTGGAAAAATACTTTATATCACACTGTTTTTCGTATAAGCTTAATGCTGTTTTGGACAATTTATTCAAAAACATCCTGTCCACAACCGGTGTCGAATACTCTCTTTTTTTTGTAATATTAAGCTTTTGCGCCAATTTTTCAAACATATGCACAACATCCCCTATTTTTATTATACCTTATTTTTGAAAAAATGCTATCCACCTGCTGATTTATGTGATAAAATCTTCATATAAGAATAGGAATTTGAAATGCTTGACATAAAATTGATTAGAGAACGCCCGGAAAAAATAAACGAATTGCTGCGCCGCCGCAATTCTGAATTATCCGTTGATGAAGTTTTGAAAATCGACACGGAGCGCAGAAAAATTCAGACACAGGCGGACGAACTGCGTTCAAAAAGGAAAAATGATTCACAAAAAATCGGAGAACTAAAGAAAAAAGGAGAGAACACCAACGAAATTCAAGAATTGGTTAAAAAACTCGGCAATGATATTAAAGAACTGGAAGAAAAAGAAGCTCAACTGGACGAGGCACAGCGCAGTCTGCTGCTGAATATCCCGAACATTCCCGATGAAACAACGCCAATCGGAAGTTCCGAAGCCGATAATGTTGTGGTAAGCAGGTTCGGCGAACCCGCAAAATTTGATTTTGAGCCAAAAGCCCACTGGGATTTGACGGAAGAAAAAGGGCTTACGGATTTTGAACGCGGGGTAAAGATTTCGCAGTCAAGGTTTGTCATGTATCGCGGCAAGGGGGCTAAGCTTGAACGCGCTATTATAAGCTTTTTTCTTGATGAACACACCAAAAACGGCTACGAGGAAATTCTGCCGCCGTTTATGGCAAATGCGCAGACTATGACGGGAACAGGACAACTTCCAAAGTTCAAAGAGGACATGTACAAATGTGAGGAAGAAGATTTATACTTAATCCCTACGGCTGAAGTTCCGGTAACCAATATTTATGCAGATGAAATTCTTGCCGAAGATGATTTGCCCAAGTATATGACGGCTTATACTCCGTGTTTCAGGCGTGAAGCGGGTTCTGCCGGCAAGGATACGCGGGGGCTTATACGCGTTCACCAGTTTAATAAAGTGGAGCTGGTAAAGCTTTGCACTCCCGAAACAAGCGCGGCGGAGCACGAAAAGCTTACGGCCGATGCTGAAAGGATGCTGCAGCTGCTGGAACTGCCTTACCGGAAAGTTGCGCTCAGTACGGGCGATATAGGGTTTTCAGCGAATAAATGCTGGGATTTGGAAGTATGGATGCCTTCTTATAATGATTACAAAGAGATTTCAAGCTGTTCTAACTTCGGGGATTACCAAGCGCGGCGCGCGAACATCAGATACAAGGAAAAAGCGTCGGGCAAAAACCGTCTTGTACACACGATTAACGGTTCAGGACTCGCTGTCGGCAGAACTTTTGCCGCAATTCTTGAGAACTTCCAGCAAGCGGGCGGAACAATTTTAATACCGGAAGTGTTAAGAAAGTACACCGGCTTTGACATGATTTAAACACCTTCATTGCTAAAGGCGGATGTAACAGCTTCCGAAAAGATTACAAATTTATTCTTCCAAAATGAGAAAGATTTTTCGTACGAAGATAGTAAAATAAACTACTTTTTCAAGAACTTTTTTGTTATAAAATACTTTAAAAAATATAATAGATATGTTATAACTTTTTAGTGAAATTATAATAAAAAGGTTATAATATGTCAGATGATAAAAAATTAATGCGACGTTCGCTGGATAAAAAGTTTAAAGGATTATCAAAACTTGAAGAAAAGCCATTACAAGGCTGGATTAAAACAATCCGTGAAGCTGTCGGAATGACTACAAGCCAACTTGCAAAACGCATGGGAATTACACAGCCTCGCATTGCAAAAATTGAGGATAATGAAAGTAACTTAAAAATTTCAACACTGGAAAAAGCGGCAGAGGCTTTGAACTGTAAACTTGTTTATATGCTTATTCCTAATGAACCCTTAGAGGAAATGGTACAAAAACGAGCTAAGAAAAAAGCTATGGCATTACTGAAAAAGGTTAATCAAAATATGGAACTTGAAAATCAGGGCATTGACACACAAGAACAGTTAGAAGACGCTGCGCAAGACTTGTTAAAAGGCACACTAAGCAGAATATGGGATGAGAAATGAGTAATATTTTTGAAGCTGACGATAGTTCAATACCATTGTCGGAAGAAGAAAAACAGGATTTAAAACAAAAGTGGGTTACGGTAAGACAGGAGTTAAACGAACTTGAAGCGAGAGGCATATTTGAGGCGCAAGTTTGGCTTTTAAAGTATAAAAAAGAGGTTTTGAATGTATCATTTTTGCAGAAACTTCATAAGAAAATATTTGCGAATGTTTGGAAATGGGCCGGAAAATTCAGGGTTACAGAAAAAACTATATCAATGCTCTAAGAAAAGCCGATAGCGGGGATTATTCAGAATTGTTGGAATTTATAAACCAGATTTTTTGAAAACTCTGACACAAAAGAAACTCCCCAGACTGGACTCGAACCAGTAACCTACCGGTTAACAGCCGGTTGCTCCGCCATTGAGCTACTGAGGAATAATCTTGTTATTTAGTTGTGGGCGGAGCAGCTTGCTCCGTAATATTGAATTTGCCTCGTGAACTCGGCATAGGAGCTACTGAGGAATAATCTTGTTATTTAGTTGTGGGCGGAGCAGCTTGCTCCGTAATATTGAATTTGCCTCGTGAACTCGGTATAGGAGCTACTGAGGAATAATCTTGTTTTATTCATTAATTATAAAATAAAATTTTTTCATGTCAACGCTGACAATTTTACCAGATTTTCAAAATCCGCATGCCGCGCGGACAATTCCGCAAAGCCGCCTACATCCACAATCTGACCGTCTTTCAGGTAAACCAGTTTGTTACAGGCTTTCAGAGTCGAGAGTCTGTGGGCAATTGCTATAATTGTTTTGGAACCGCCAAGAACTTGCAGCATCTGTGTTATTTCGCTTTCCGTCTGGACATCCAGCGATGAAGTCGCTTCATCAAAAATAAGAATTTCAGGGTTGCGGTACAAAGCCCGTGCTATCGCAAGCCGCTGCTTCTGCCCCTGCGAAAGCCCGTTAGGAAACGCTTCAATATCCGGTACAAAATCAATTCGCGCTGCGTTCAATGCTTTCGTTACACCTTCCGTATCAATTTCATTTTCAGAAAGCCCCCAGACAACATTTTCTCTGAAAGATTTCTCCAAAACCTCAACCCGTTGCGGAACATAACCCGTTATATTTCTAAAGTACGGAAAGTTCTCCGCGGTTAAGCGAACGCCGTCAACGGTAATTTCACCCGAATCAGGCGGAAGCAAGCCGAGCAGTATGTCCGCAAGCGTGCTCTTTCCGGCGCCGGAAAGCCCGATTATACCTATAAAATCGCCTCTGTTAATTGTCAGAGAAAGATTTTTAATAACAGGTTTATCATTATTGTACGAAAAATTAATATTCTTTAATTCAATTGAGCTTTTAAAATCAAGCTTTTTTGCAGGGTCGTTGTTATAAACTTTAAAATGCGCAAAATCACATTTTTCATACTCGTCGTTTATTCTCTTAATAAACCCTCTTGAGGCGTTAATATTTACAATTGCAGTTTGAATACGGTTGAGCGCAGGCGCAATTCTGAACAGCGCAGCGCCGATAACAGCAAAAGACGCAATCAGGCGCGGGTTATTATCAGGATTTTGGAAAGAAATCACAGCAGCAAGAACTATTACAGAAATTACGACAATAATTTCCAGAATGTACGGCGGAATTGCCGCATAATATTCACTCAAAGCCTGAACATTCCTGTACGATTTTTCATTTTGCAAATACCTTTCAAAGAAGAATTTTTCCGCAGTAAGAATTTTCAACTCTTTCAGGTTATTAATATTTTCGAGCACTGAAGAATTGTATTTTCGATATTCATCAGCCAAATCAGCAGCAAGAACCGTTGTACGTTTTTTTAAAAACTTATTTTGTACAGCCATGCTCACAGCCGCCACAACCATTGTAAGAAGCGCAGCCGCAGGAAATTTAATCAGCAGAAAGGCTGTTATTATCATTACTATTATGGAATTTATAAGCAAATTCAAAGTCCGCATAATAAAAGTATCAACGGATTGTGAACATAAAGTGTTCACCACATACAGCTTATCAGCCTGCGAAGTATGCATTACATCACAGTAAGGCGCATAAATATAATATTCCATAAACTTTTTACTAATATCTCTTTTCCAATTTGAAACAAATTTAGTTTGTGCAAACTGGGTAAAGACCATAAAAAGATTTTTGAAAATGAATATAAACAATACAACAAACGCAATTACAGCAGGGGCAACATTCAGTGTAAAATTAAAGCTTTCAGGGTTAATCATCAAAATTACGCAGGGATAAATCAGCGCAATCCCGGCAAATTCCAAAAAACCGGCGGCAAAAGACATTGCCGCAAATCCCAGAATACAGCTGATGCGTCCTTTTCCGTAGTATTTTATGAATTTTGTGAAGTTTTCCAAAAACATTTTTTGCTCTTAATTATAATATTAGCATATAAAAGTAGCAGAACAAGTTCGGGATGATGGGGCGAGTCTCTCTCCCTGCGGGAGAGAGTACAAACACTTAGCGAAACCATAGGTTGAGCTTAGTGTTTGGAGTGAGGGAGAAGCTGTACGATAAACAAGGAAAGCCATTCCGTAGTTTAACAGGGCGGAGTAGCATCCATGACATGTGTTCTAAATTTATTCTGTTTCGCGCCCCCTCACCTGAATTTCTAAATTCACACTGCGTGTTCATTAAGAAATTCTTCCTCTCCCGTATGGAGAGGTATTTAGGGCGTGTTGACATTAAAATTCGATTCCCGTCACCCTGATATCAGTGATTAGGTGAATAGGAAAGAGCAAAAAGACCATCAGTATATGCAACCATCCTGTCATCCTGAACTTGTTTCAGGATCTGCACATAGCAAGCCACGCTATCCTCTCAAATTTCAGGATGATGGGGTGGGAATGAGTCTTTCTCCCTGCGGGAGAGGTATTTAATAATACATCACATAAAAAAGTTGTTAAAATTACAATAATGTGTTAGCATATAAAATATAAGAAGTTAAGGAGGTAAAAAATGTCCAATCCGATTTTAAATGAAAATTTTGCATCTCAGGAGAGAATTCTCAGCAGCGAGCCTATGACGATTAACGGTGCGATTACAAAGACAGCGCTGTTGCTTGCGCTTGTTGCGGTAAGTTTTATTTACACGTGGTCGCTTGCATTTCAGGGGTTTACCGATAAAGTCCAGATGCTTATATGGATAGGTGCAATCGGCGGCTTGATAAGCGTTCTTGCCGCAGCGTTTACTACGAGAGCTTCTATGGCAAAAGGAGAAAATCCAACGGCCGTAATCTGGCTGGCGCCGGCTTACGCTATTTTCGAGGGGTTGTGTCTGGGCGGAATTTCAGCCGCTTATGAAGCTTTTATGGAAGGAATTGTTTTGCATGCGATTGTTGCAACATTTGCCGTAATGCTTGTTATGCTGGCGCTTTTCAGAACCGGCGCCATCAAAGTAACTGAAAAATTCCGTTCTGTGCTGCTTACGGCAATGCTGTCTATTCTTGCGATATACTTAATTCAATTTGTTGCACAGTTTTTCGGACGCGGAATACCTGTGATATTTGGTTCCGGCATGTTCGGAATAGGGTTCAGCATTGTGGTAATCGCGATTGCAGCGTTAAACCTTATAATAGATTTTGATTTTATAGAACAGGCGTCTCAAAACCTCATGCCAAAGAATTACGAATGGTACGGCGCGCTTGGGTTAATGGTAACGCTGGTATGGCTCTACCTTGAAATACTCAGACTGCTGGCTAAACTAAACAGCAGACGTTAAATTGCCGTTTGCATCCAGTTTTAACTGATATTGGTTAATATATCCCGGGAAAGCATCCATAAATTTTTGTTCTGCCGGTGTTAATGAGCCGCCGGAATTTTGTTTTGCAATTAAATCCTTATGAATAGCAACGCGTGTACATATCTCCTTTGCTTCCATTCTGGCTTTTTGACGAGCAGTATCTAAATCACTGCTGGTTGCTTTTGCTCTACCATATCTAAATTGTCCGTCACTAATTCGTTGTTTTGGTTTTCCTATAAAGAATTCTTCAAACTGTAAGTTTGCACCAAAACTCGTACTGTTTTTTATATCGAGTGTTCCGTCATCATTTAGTTTATAAAGACCTGAATATTTTTCGCCCGTCGCGACTTTCTGGTCATTAGCTGTCTGAACTGAATTATCTGACGCTGCTGCTATGTTATCGGACTTTACTTCTGAACCTTGTGCCGCTTGTGAGTTTGTTGCAGTTTCTGTGATGCTGTCATCTACATTTGTTGAATTAACTAAGTTACCCTCTTTGTCCGTTATAACTTTGCTGTAGCTGCCGTCTGTACCTCTTCTAATTGTTGTGGTGTTGCCATTTTTGTCTTCTGTAATTTCGTGTCTGGTATCGTCATGCCATTTTATAATTTCTCTGCTGCTGCCGTCTTTGCTTATACTCTTTTCTGAAGTGTTGCCATACCATTCTTTTTTTATTGTTGTGTTGCCGTCTGCGTCTACATCTATTGTCCTTTTTCTGCCGTCTATGTAGTTTATAGTTGTTTGACTGCTACCGTCCTTGTTTTTTGTAGTTTCTTCTATTCTTTTTTCGGCGCTGTCCGCATATCCTTGAATTTGTTTTCTGTGGGTGCCGTCTTCGTTTTCTGTAACTTCTATGCTGTAACCATCTTTGAATGTTGTAACACTTTTGTAGCCGCCACCCGGATATGTTATAACTTCTTCGGTGGTGCCTTTGCTTGTGTCTGTTATAATTGCTTTGTAGGTGTCATCCGGGTATGGTGTAACTTCTCTGGTGACGCAGGTTTTGTCTGCGAGCGTTGTAACAATTTTATAGGATCCATCTATGTTTGTTGTATATTCTGAAATTCTGCCATTTGTCTCTTTTTGAACGTGTTTGTAGGTTCCATCTGTGTTTTTTGTATATTCTCTGATGTCGCCATTTGCGAATTTGTCAACGCTTTTGACGATGCCATTTGTGTATTTTATAACTTGGTTGTAGGTTCCATTTTGGGGGTTTTCTGTATATTCTTCAATGGTGCCGTCTTGGAATGTTTTAACCTCTCTGGTGTTGCCATCTTGGGATGGTGTAATTTCTGTGGCGACGCAGCTGCTGCCTTCGTATCGTTCAACTTTTTCTGTGCTGCCTTCTGCTCCTTTGGCGGCAGTATCGTCAGAGGCCGGGAGTGTGCCGGCAGAACCTAATTCATTAGCTCTTTTTTCTATTGTTCCTTTTAGAATATCTAATTGGACGGAGTCAGATACCCCATCAAGAGATATAGCATTAAGCTGCTCTACGTCAGTTGCTTCATTTATCTGCGTTCTTATACTTAAAATGTCTTGCTGTTGTTGGTTTTTTGTTTGTATTTCCTGACGTTTCCGGTCTATACTTGCTGTTATATCAGTTTGTACGTCATTACTCAAATTCGCAGTTTTCAAACTGTCAGCTATTGCACTGAGGTCTTCTTCTGTCATTGCATTTTTTATTTTTGCATCAAAGTCTGCCGTTGTTGCTGCACCAAAGTCAGGTGGAGCTGCATCAGTCAACATCTCTTGATCACGAGTAAAAGTCTGTTTTAAAGCTTGTGTTTGTGTGTTAGCAGGGGCTGAAGGCACTGGTTGTGACGGCTTGGAATCAAATATTGAAGTTGTCAGTTCTTGACCCGGTTTTATCATGCATTTGCCGTTATCATCAATTTGAAGTCTATTCTCTTTGGCAAGCTTTCGAACCATATTAGCAACTTCTGTATCAGATGCCTTTGGCATCCGGTCTCTGCATATTTTCCAAAGACTATCGCCTTTTTGTACTGTGTATTGTTGGTTCGGATTAGTGCTCACGCCGTTAACCATAAATCTCTCCTCTATTTTATACTCTCTTATATCTATAAAAACAAGCAGCGCCTAAAAATTTCAATGTTGTAAAATTGTTTTTACAATTCTTCATAATTGTTTACAATTGCCGCTTTTTTTTGTATAATTTAAACTGGAGGGTTTATGAAAATTGGTATAATAGGTTTAGGCTTAATCGGCGGTTCTGTTTTTAAGGACTTGAAAGCGCTCGGATACGATGTTATTGCTGTTTCCAAGTCCCGGCAAGGCGAAGGTATTTTCAAAAATTATGATGTCCTGAAAAATTGCGATGTTGTTTTCGTCTGCACTCCGATGAACAACACCCTGGCCGTACTTGACGAGCTCGAAACCGTACTGCCTGAAACTGCAATCGTAACTGATGTTTGCAGTCTTAAAGAGTTTGTGTGCACAAAAAAACGTCCTTACAGGTTTATTCCTTCGCACCCTATGGCAGGAACCGAAAACAAAGGGTTTGAAAGCTCTTTTGAAGGACTGTTTAAGGGCGCTAAGTGGGTTATATTAGAGGATAACGCCGAGTTAGCTGAAATTATTAAAGCGCTCGGCGCAAAACCTGTTTTTATGAGCGCAAAAGAACATGACGAAGCTGCTGCAATGATTTCGCACATGCCTATGGTGATTGCGCAGGCTTTGTTTCTTGCCGCAAGCGAAAACCCTCTTGCGCTGGAGATTGCCGCAAGCGGTTTTCGCGACATGACCAGACTTGCGTTGTCAAACGAAGAAATGGCGGCAGACCTGGTAAATATGAATGCTGAAAACATTCAAACCGCTATTCTCAAGCTTTACGCCGCAACGGGAAAGTTAATGACAAACGATTACCCTGAATTAATCTCGGAAATTAAGACTAAACGAGGACAGATGTTTAAAACTTAACGGGATAGCCGTCCGGGATTTTCCGGCTGTTCAGCCGGATTAGTTTAGCAAAACCGCGATAAGCTGATTAAGCAATTAACAGGGGGGAAGGTAAGCTCTGCGCCTGTTCAACCCTGTTTACTGTTTTTCCTTTTATAGTAATCTTCAATAAATCCGGTGTTAAAATTCCCGGAAATAAACACCTCGTCTTCAACGATTTCCTGATGGAACGGAATTGTGGTTTCAACGCCCATTACAACATATTCTTTAAGCGCGCGGTACATTCTGCGCCGGGCCTCATTACGTGTTCTGCCCCAGCAGATTAACTTGCCTATCATTGAGTCGTAATACGGCGGGATTGCGTAATCCTGATACGCATGCGAATCCACACGGACTCCAAATCCGCCCGGTGTTACGTAACCCGTAATTGTACCCGGATTAGGCATAAAATCTTTTTCGGGATTTTCCGCGTTAATCCGGCATTCAATGGCATGCCCGCGCAAAATTATATCATTCTGTGCAAAATCAAGTTTTTCTCCGGCGGCAATAAGGATTTGCTCTCTTACAAGGTCAATATTGGAAATCATCTCTGTTACACAGTGCTCAACCTGAATACGGGTATTCATTTCCATAAAATACCACTTTCCGTCATGGTCCAGCAAAAATTCACAAGTACCGGCGCCCTCGTAGTTAATCGCTTTTGCCGCACGAACCGCTGCGGCTCCCATTTCAAAACGGGTTTTCTCATCAATTGCGGGGGAAGGCGCTTCTTCGATTAATTTCTGGTGGCGGCGCTGGATTGAGCAGTCTCTTTCTCCCAGATGAACAACATTTCCGTACCGGTCGCCCAAAATCTGAACCTCGATATGACGCGGATTTTCAAGATATTTCTCTGCGTAAACACCGGGATTTCCAAAAGAATTTTGAGCTTCCTGCCTGCACATGTTCATGTTTGACTCAAGTTCAGCGTTATTGCGGACAATTCTCATGCCTTTGCCGCCGCCGCCTGCCGTTGCCTTGATAATAACCGGATAACCGGCTTTTTTGGCAAATTCCCGCACATCATCAACAGTTTCAACCAAATCGGTTCCCGGAGTGACCGGAACATTATTTTCAATCATTGTTTTTCTTGCGGTTGCTTTATCGCCCATTTTTTTCATGGCTTCAGGGCTCGGGCCGATGAACTTAATTCCGTGCTGTGCGCAAAGCTGTGCAAAATCCGCTCTTTCCGCCATAAAACCGTAACCCGGATGAATAGCGTCCGCACCCGCAGCCATTGCCGCAGAGATTATCGCCGGAATGCTCAGGTAACTTTGCGCGCTCTGCGCCGGGCCTATACAGTAAGCTTCTGTGGCAAGCCTTACATGAAGCGAATTTGCATCCGCCTGAGAGTAAACCGCAACCGTCGGAAGCCCGAGTTCCCTGCACGCTCTTATTATTCTTACCGCTATTTCACCGCGATTTGCTATCAATACTTTCTTAAACATTTTTTTATATTCGCCTCAAGTTAATTTTACCCATTTTCGCCTTTTTACAGTTTTACCTTTAGTTTTTATGTTTTACCTTCAATCGGCTTTTCGTTGTTCTACCTGTCTGCTTTGCTTTTTTTGCTGAACGCATTTAGCAATTTTTATCTCTTCCTTCTCCCTTTGGGAGAAGGTGCCCGTAGGGCGGATGAGGGTTTTATTGTTTTTTATACCCTTTCAAGCTAGCTTTACCTTTTACCGCCTTTTTAAGGTTTTACCTTTATTTTCTGTATTCTGCCTTTATCCGGCTTCTGCCAGTTGCCCCGCAACTCCTTTGCTTGTCTTGCTGAACGCGCTTAACGGTTTTTCAACCATTCAACTGTTTTACTAGTCTCTAACCCCTAGTCTCTAATTATTCAATGTACATCAACGTTTGCCCGAATTCTACCGGCTGAGCGTCTTCAACGCAAATCTCGATAATTTTGCCGGAAAATTCCGACTCAATCTCGTTCATAAGCTTCATTGCTTCAATAATACAAACAACATCTCCGGCATTAATTGTCTGCCCGATTTCCACAAAAGGTTTTGCGTCAGGGGAAGAAGCTTTGTAAAAAGTTCCCACCATAGGGGAGGTTATTGCCCGGCCTTTCGGCGTTTCCGCCGCCGCCGCAGGCGCAGGCGCTGCTGCCGGAACTGCCTGTACAGGCGCTGCAATTTCCCTTTTTACGGTAATAGCCTGCTGGCCGTCTTCCAGTGAAATCTCCGTCAGTGAATTCTCTATTATTATTTTAGCTATTTTTTTAATATATTCTATATCTAATTTCATTCTTTTCACCCTTTCAAGTTGGTTTTACCTTTTGCCGCCTTTGTCCGGAACTACTTTATTACTTATCAGCTTTACCCATTTCCGGCTTTTATTAGTTGCTACCTGTCTGCTTTGCTTTTTTTATCTCTTCCTTCTCCCTCTGGGAGAAGGTGCCCGTAGGGCGGATGAGGGTTTTATTGTTTTTACGCTCTGTCCAAGTACTCGTTGCTTCTGGTGTCCACTCTTATTCTGTCGCCGTTGGAAACAAAGAACGGAACATTCACTACCGCGCCTGTTTCAAGAGTTGCCGGTTTTGTTCCTCCCTGAGCCGTGTTGCCTCTTTCCGCAGGCGGTGTGTCCGTAACTTCAAGTTCAACATGCGCCGGAATATCCACCCCGATTACACGCCCGTCGTGCAGAAGAACGGAAAGTATCATGTTCTCTTTCATGTACTTAACCCCGCCGCCAACCTGCTCTTCGGAAAGGTGAAGCTGTTCATAAGTTTCGCTGTCCATCATAACAAACTCTTTGCCTTCTTTGTACAAATACTGCATTTCCCGTCTGTCAAGCATGGCTTTCGCCACTTTTTCACCGGCGCGGAAGGTCTTTTCAATAACGTTTCCCGATTCTGCGTTTTTTAGTTTGGTTCTGACAAAAGCCGCGCCTTTACCGGGCTTTACATGCAGAAACTCCACCACAGACCATAAACCGTTATCCAGTTCAAGCGTTAACCCTGTTTTTAAATCATTTACACTTATCATTATAATCTCCTTCAAGCTTAGTGACCGGGTGTTAGAGACTGGGGGTTAGCATTGCGCCGGTCTCCAGTCACCAGCCCCTATAACTGTTTCGCTTTTGAAAACGATATTACCACAAATATATAATTTATCAAAATATGATAAATTTTGTTAGGTAATAATATACAAGTTTACACTATTTTGTTCATTTAAACTTATGAGCAATGCCTCCCCGTCATTCTATCATATCAGCATGACAGGGGTGCGATGAGCCGTCAAATTTAGGAATTACGGAAATTGTTGTCTTCTTAAAAAATCATGTAACTAATTGACTTAACATGTACAATTGCGAGGAGGGCGTTAGCCCGACGCGGCAATCCTAAACTCGTTTCAGGGTATATCAGTTTGATTTATTTTTACTAACAAATTTTTTTATGTTTACTTTTTATATTTTAATGAGGTAATAATGTTGATTACAGCAGGAATAACAAACTTTTCTAATAAAATCAATCCGGCCGGACAAAGAACGGTAAATAATAATTATCCGGGAAGAAACCCTAAAAATGACAGCTTTGAAATTATTTTCGGGCATGCCCCTGATGAAGAAAAATTAATCTCTTCTCAGTCTCTGTTGCTCAAAAAGCTTGCAGAAATCAAAAGGAAACATCATTTTTTCCCTTTTCTAAAAGAGCGGATGTTTTCTTCTGAAAATATAGCCGAAATTGTATTATCCGTAAAAGAACCCCAAGAGGCCGAATTAAAATTGAAACTGGCAAAAACCCTCGCAGAATCAAAAAAGCCGGACGGTTCTTACAGATTTCGCGATACAAGCGCAACATGGATATTAGAAGTTATTCATATTCCCGAACAGGTTTTGCTGGCGGAAGAACTTATTAAATTAACAAATAGTGACGGTAAGCCAAGATTTAATTTTAGCGAGATAGAGGTTTTGCTCTTAGTATCAAAAACGCCTGAAAAAGCTTCGCTGACCGGAGAGCTCATTGGATTAACCAATGATGACGGCAGCCCCGAATTTGACTGGCTTGCTATAAAACGGATGGTATCGCAGCCGGGCTGAAAAAGGAATATGGCAGTCCTGTTATTTTGATATTATTAAAAAATGTTAACAAAAAATAACCTGTTTGAATGATGTGTTATTATTCAATTTCAGTCATATTGAACGAGTAAAAATACGGAAATTTTAAATAAAAAATGTCAAATTTACAAATTTTCGGATTTTTATTGTAATATAAAAATTGCGTTATAATTATATGTAGATGAAAATACATCAAGGAGGCACATGAATTGGCAGTAACTTCACCATTTTCAACGTTTCGGGAAAACGGCAAAATCCACTTAGGACAACATGTTTTGGCAGAATTCTTTGAATGCGACCCAAACACATTAAACAGTATTGACAAAGTAGAAAAGTATATGGTGGATGCCGCCCTTGAATGTGGTGCGACTATTGTCCAAAAATGTTTCCATATGTTTAACCCTTACGGTGTATCAGGAGTTGTAATTATCTCCGAAAGCCATTTGGCAATCCATACATGGCCTGAGCTGGGTTACGCTGCGGTTGATTTGTTTACCTGCGGGGATAAATGCGATCCTCTTGTTTCTTATGAATTTCTAAAGAAAAAATTCAATTCCCAAAAAGCGGTTTTCACTGAATTGAAGCGCGGAATTATTGATGAAGAAACCCTTAAAGTAGAGCAAAAGTCTTTTGAAATTGCAGAGGAATTTGTAAGTTAAATTATTGCGAATTATTAAATCATGTAAATTTTCAATTTATTTACATGACAAAGAGGCAGGTTTTCAATTATCATGTAAATTGGAGGCAGGATGCCCGAAGATATTATTGAAACAAAATCAAAATTTGACTTAACTTCCAAGAGTACGTTTTCGACGGATGATGATGTTTTCACGTCGCGTTCGATTGCGGCTTTTCTGGCTAAAAGCCATGTACCTGTTTCGCACAGAAGAATTGCGGATAATTACTTAATTATAAAAAAGATTTTTAAATTTCAGGCTGTATTAAGCAGGATTTCCAATGTAGAAAAGGCTCTGCTGGGCAAGTACGGTTTTAACACTCTGGAATTCACGACTGTTAAACGTATGTATGATGAGCTTGCTTTGCTGCAGAAATGGGCGGCTTCGCCGGATGTGAGATTAAAAACGGATGCGGACGAGATTGTGGAAATCAGGGTTAAAGAATTGAAATTTATTACTGCAAACCGTTACACAAGTATTTCGAATGAAATTTATAAGGGGTATGTAGTATTTGAGAATTACTTGAAGGAAATAAGCAAATTTTACGATTAAACGGAGGGAAGAGGGATGAAAAATCAAATTACGGGACGGAATATTTCAGGTAAGACGTTTGGGTCGGAGTCAAGTGCCGGAAATACAGGTGTAGTGTCACTTTCGGGGGGGGGGGGGGGCTTTATAACAGCTTCCGGCAAGGCTTTCAGCCCGTAGATAATAAACCTA
>JAISCP010000056.1 GCA_031265495.1 Heliobacteriaceae bacterium
AACCCAATGTAACGGGTGCAGGCTCAGCCTGCAAAAAAAAACGACTGTTAAGTCGTTAGAAAATCAATAGGAAAAAGGAAAATTGTTTTGGCTGCTCGGATATTTAGTTATACCAAGCCCGCAAGCTTTTTTATGAAAAGCGCTGTTTAGGTTGTGCTTGTCATATTAAATTTTTATTTATAGCGATACTTCGGTTGTTGACCCAATGTATTGCCCGTAGGCTCAGCCTACCCGAAGGTTTTGAACGTAGATTCTACGTTCTTCTCAATAACTTTAGATACTGCATCCATTTCGGTTGAAATTGCATTCTGTTCTGTATCTAACTGTTTCAAACGTAATTCAAGGTTTCTGTCTTCTACCTGAATAATTTCAATCTTAGCGTTTACTTCCTGGATAGTCTGGTCATATTGATGTTTATCAAATTCATACTGGTTCATTGCATCGTTATAAGCTGCCTGATCTGTTATTGTATTTGTAGTCAAAGCATATTTAACTTCATTTGGCTGATTAGGGTTCATTGTAATGTTAATAATTCTGCCTGTAGCATCCTGTTCAAGGCGTGCCTCAATACCTTTGATTTCTTCTGTTTTTTTAGCCGTTCCCATTTTGTACGCAGGAATATTAGACTGTGATTGTCCGTTTACGTTGTATGTTGTGTTTTTATTATTAAGTACATCTAAGTTATAAAACTGAGGTTCATAAGCTCCGCTGTTGCTGTTTTTTACATATCTGACAACCCATCCGTCTGTCGGTTGACCGTATGTTGAATCTAATACACCGGCTTGAAGTATTTCTTGTTCGACTAATTTTATAAGCTGGTCAGCGCTTAACGAACTCAAATAAGGATCTGCTTTAATCTGTTCAGCGCTCGGAGTAGAACCTAATAATCTGAGCTCATCATTACCAACCATGTATGCGTTACCAATAGCTTCATAAGCAGTTTTTGCCGTGCTTTTGGCCACTGCTAAGGCGGTTCCAACCGAAAGGGCGTTAACAGCATCATAAACAGCTTTTGCCGCAGCTTTCTCTGCAATAGTCTTAGCAGCATCATCTCTTATCGCTTCATAAGCAATTTTTGCCTTGCTTTGGACACTAGCAAGATCAGTACCACTGTTAGCAGCATCATAAACAGCTTTTGCCGCAGCAGGAGCATCTATTCTCGTAACAAGCGCCGGCGCTGCGGAAACAGCAGCAAAATCATCCTGCCATTCTCTTAAATAGCTTACTGTGTATTCTCCGCCGGGTCTGGCAATCAATGAAGTAATAGTATTTTTCAAACTTCCGTCTTCAAAAGAATAAACTGTTTTAGTAAAATTGTTTAC
The DNA here is from genome assembly GCA_031265495.1 of Heliobacteriaceae bacterium. Taxonomy (GTDB): domain Bacteria; phylum Cyanobacteriota; class Vampirovibrionia; order Gastranaerophilales; family Gastranaerophilaceae; genus UBA947. The sequence goes on from JAISCP010000056.1 coordinate 1,323, forward strand.
AGAAGGCGGCTTAGGAACAGACATTCCCAGCATTTGGTTGTAATAGTTAGCGGACTGGTTACCCAAAGCTGTACGTTGCTGGTTAATTTGCTGACCTTCATATTCGACATTGGTCTTACGTGCCGTAAGCCCCAAAAATCTTGCTTGTGATGCTGCCATTCCCATTTGATTTCATCCTTTCGAATTGTTTCCTTAGGTGTATTTACGGAATATTTTCGAAAATCTTTAGTATTTAGGGAATATTCTTTACAATTTGTTACAAATATCGTACGATTAGCTGAGGGAATAGTCATTTAGTGAATAGGGGGCTGCACGTGTCATTGGCCGCCGCTACGTCATGCTGAACTTGTTTCAGCATCTGCCTTCTGTACGGGGAAGTAAAACGGTATTGAATATTTCGGTGGTCAGAACTTGAAACAATCCGGTCGTTCGGCATGACAGGATGGTTGTTCAAGTGAGTCGGCAATCAAACTTTGCTGCCCCCTCACCCCAAACACTAAGCTCAACCTTCGGTTTCGCTAAGTGTTTGTACCCTCTCCCGTATGGAGAGGGTCAGGCATAGCGTGGCACCCAAAACGCTGTGCTCTACCTGAAATTTTAAGGCTCGTCATTGCGAGGAGGGCGTCAGCCCGACGCGGCAATCCGGTAAATTCAATGTCATTGACTGGATTGCTTCGTCGCTTGCCGTGCAAGCTCCTCGCAATGACGTTATCAATAAAACCCTCATCTCAGCCACCTTCTCCGAGAAGGAATTAAACCCTTCAACCTTTCAACTATTCAACCCTATTCAATAGTTCGGTAAAATCTTTGCTTCAACCTCTTTTTGTACATTTACCGAATTGTTCAGGCTCTTTACAAGTTCACCGGCTGTGTTTGCGCTGTAAAACTTACCTCTGGTAACAAGCGCGGTACATTGCAGCTGCTCCAAATCTTCCGCATTATTAATATTAAAAGCTATTACGTCAATAAAAATATCGCTCCTTATCTTAATAAGTTCCATTACATAAGCGCAAGGGCTTTCGTCACAGTTTTCGCCGCCGTCGGTCAGTAATATTATGTGCTTTTTGCCGCTAAACCCCAGAAAATCATTTCTCACCGCCTGTTTTAGGGAATAGGTTATAGGAGTCATTCCGCGCGGCTTTAACTTTGAAAGTGAATTTTCTATACTTTTAGCGCCGCCGGGCATAACAGCCGTAACCAAATCCGAAGCGCGGCAGGCGTCAAATGCCGTAAAAGGCATTCTGTGTCCGTAGACCCTTAAACCGATTGAAGTATTCGGGTTAATTTTAGGCAGAATTTCACGCATTGTACTCAGCATTAAGTCAATTTTCGGAACACCGTGCAGGGTTTCGTTCATACTGCTTGAAAAATCAAGTATAAAAAGTATCCGCTCTTCCTGCGGAAAACAAGGCGAAATTGAACAAATAAAAATCAATAATACAATTATTTTATTCTTCATCACTATTACTATTCACTGTTCACTGACTATTTACTATTACCTTACTTTGCAATAGTATGAAGTAATGAAAATTAAAGATATTGAAAAAAGTTTAGTAAAAGAATTTGAGCGGATTGAGGATATAAGGGATTTTAACCAGAAAAAAGTTCTTGATGCTTTTATAAATAACAGGGTTTCGCCCGAACATTTTTATACGGTTTCGGGCTACGGACATGACGATGCCGGACGCGGAGTTTTGGATAAAGTTTTTGCCGAAACCTTCAAAGCCCAAAAAGCAATTGTAAGAATTCATTTTGTGTCCGGAACGCATGCCCTTGCCTGTGCCATATCAGGAAATCTGCGGTATGGAGACAAACTGGTTTCCGTTGCCGGGCCGCCTTATGACACCATGCAGACAGTTATTAAGTCTATGGTTGAAGACGGTATATTCTATGAAGAAATTCCGCTCAAAAACGGACTTGAAGCAGACTTGGAATTACTGGAAAAGACAATTGACGAAACTGTAACAATGGTATTAATTCAGCGTTCACGCGGGTACTCTTTGCGCAAATCCTTTTCAATCGCAGACATTGAAAAGATTTGCCGCGTTGTAAAATCTAAAAACCCCGAATGTATTTGCTTTGCAGACAATTGTTACGGGGAATTTGTTGAAGACAGAGAGCCTTTAGAAGCCGGCGCGGACTTAATAGCCGGTTCATTAATCAAAAATCCGGGCGGCGGCATTGTTGAAGCCGGAGGCTACATAGCAGGACGAGAAGATTTAGTGGAAAAGGCTGCCGTGCGTCTTACCGCGCCCGGAATAGGTTCGGAAGGCGGAGCAATGTTTAATCAGCACAGGTTGCTGTTTCAGGGGCTTTTTATGGCTCCTTCCGTTACAGCCGATGCAGTGAAAAGCGCTGTTTTAGCGGCAAAAATCTTTGAAAAAGCCGGGTTCGTTTCAACTCCGAAAGCCGGAGAACACCGCACAGACATAATTCAAACAATAGTCTTTAACGCACCCGAACCTCTGAAAGCGTTCTGCAAGACCATTCAGGAGATGTCACCCGTAAATTCGCACGTAACCCCAATCCCCGACAACGTTCCCGGCTACGACAACAAAGTAATCATGGCAGGCGGAACATTTATAGAAGGCTCCACAATAGAGCTTTCGGCAGACGGGCCTCTGCGTCCGCCTTATGCAGCATATATGCAGGGCGGATTAAATTACGCGCATGTAAAGATTGTTATGGAAAAAGTTACTAGTAAATATTGAATGACATTTACATTTCTTAACATTTGGAAAGTCGCAGAATTAATTCTTTAGGACTAGAAAAACGGCGCATGTACCGGAATTTGACACCTGTTTTTTTGTGTTATACTTTCAGAGTATTGAATTTTAGAGTATAATACAGTTAGTATTGTATTAGTTAATCAAAAGGATGGTTAGTATGTCATTACCAAACGTAGCATATTTTTCGATGGAAATTGCAATGGATCAATCTTTAAGCACATATTCCGGCGGCTTAGGGTTTTTAGCGGGCTCTCACATGCTCTCTGCCGGGTACCTTCAGCTGCCTATGGCGGGAGTTACAATGCTCTGGTCATACGGTTATTACAACCAGCGGATTGCTCAGGACGGGCAGGTAGAAGTAGCTTATATAAGAAAATATTACGATTTTTTAAATGATATAGGAATTTCAACGGAAGTCAAAATTTTTGGCGAAGACGTTAAAGTTAAGGCTTATTTAGTTGAGCCGGATTTATTCGGAACCTGCCCTGTCTACCTGCTGACCACAGATATTGAAGGCAACAGCGAATGGGCTAAAAGCATTTCCCATAAACTATACGACGGCAATGAAAAAATCAGAATTGCACAGGAAACTGTACTGGGCGTTGCGGGTGTAAGAATACTCCAGAAAGCCGGGTATAATTTTGATATTATCCACATGAACGAAGGTCATGCGCTTCCGGCAGCTTTTGAATTGCTGAGCCAATATAAGGGAGATATTGAAGAAGTTAAAAAAAGAACCGTGTTTACAACGCACACGCCGGTTGCGGCAGGCAACGAAGTTCATTGGATAGACACACTGCTTGAAGGCGGATTTTTTGCGGACTGCTCCAGAGAGACAGCCGTTAACCTCGGCGGTGAAAACTTCTCCTTAACGGTTGCGGCGCTGAGAATGAGCAGGATTGCAAACGCCGTATCGCAGCTGCACGGTCTTGTTGCAAATAAAATGTGGGAATGGGTTGAAGGCAGATGCCCTATAAGAGCAATCACAAATGCCGTAAACCTCCAGTACTGGCAGGATGACCGTATTACGCAGTCCAAGCGTCTTGAAGACCTGCTGGCTGTCAAACGGGAAATGAAAGCGGAATTATTTGAATACGTTGCAAACGTGGCGGGTAAAAGGTTTGACCCCGACGTACTCACAATAACATGGGCAAGAAGATTTGCCGACTATAAACGTGCATGGTTAATTCTCATGGATAAAGAAAGAATAGAAAAGCTGCTTGATGAGAATAAAATTCAAATAATTTTCGCCGGAAAATTCCATCCTGATGATGTTATGGGCAAAGAAATGTTTAACAAACTGCTTAACCGTTCTCATTCAATGAAAAATGTTGTTGTGCTGCCGGGTTATGAATTGCAGCTTAGCGGGATGCTTAAACGCGGTTCTGATATTTGGCTGAACACACCGCTCAGACCGTTTGAAGCATCGGGAACTTCCGGTATGTCCGCAAACGCTAACGGTGCATTACACCTGTCCATATATGACGGCTGGACGGTTGAAGGTACGTTTAACGGAATAAACGGCTACACGGTCGAATACGAAGGACTTGATGATGAAATGCCGTGGGAAGAACGCCATTGGAAAGACCATGAATGTGTAATGGAAATTTTGGAAAATCAGATTATTCCGACATATTACGAGAATAAAATGGAATGGGCAAGGTTAATGAGGCAGGCAATAAGGACTTCGGAAGCTTATTTTAACTCAGACAGAATGGTTGTGGAATACTACAACAGGTTGTACAAGCCGATTGCCCATGATGACTCCAGCACCGGCACAAAGAAAAAAGAAATGAAAATTTCAGAAACGCCGACATTTGACGCCTGGACCTTCTCAAATATTAAATAGAGTTGAAAGCTTACAGGCTGAAAATCATTTCTCCATAGCTGTCAGGACCTATGTTTGGCTTCTCTCTTTTTTGCGGAACTCCTCTGTCGTAGCGTAAACCGTTACCTTCGCTCTGCCGCTGCGCAAACGGTCTTATTGTTTTCGGGAAAAACCTCAGAGTAACATTTTGCACAATATCCGGCGATACAATATCTCTTGAATACATTTTTATGTTTTCAAACTGTTCATAAGGGTCATTACAAAAAACATCCTGTCTGTTCGTAATTTTCTTGTTATAAACCCTGCTCCATATAACAATATCGTTACGCGGATTAATTAAAACCGCATTTATTTCCAGCATAAACGGATACACAGTACTAAAATTCGTCCCTATCTGAAAAACTTCCCACAAACTGCGCTTAATCTTATTTTCTTTTGTTGTTACATAAGCGGAAATAAGCAGAACATAGTCTGTCCCTGATTCTTCTGATGTTGTATGATAATCTTGGTTTAGCCTTAAACCGGAAAGCTCCGGTGAATGAATTTTACCTGTTTTGTTAAAGTACCTGATTACATCAGAGGACACTATCTGCGAAACCTCAGGAAAACCAAAACGGTTTTCCGCATCGGAAGGCAGCACCAAAACTTCCTCCAGCGCAAAACTTGGAAGCGCCAGAAAAAATATAAACAAAAATAATTTAAATCTCATAGACATTATTATAACATGTAGTATATAATATAAGTATGGATTATGAAAAATTAATGGAAAAAGCAAAAGAAGCTTCAACAAAAGCTTACTGTAAATATTCAGATTTCCCTGTCGGAGCATGCATTCTGACAAAGGACGGAAATGCTTACACCGGCTGCAATTTTGAAAATGCCAGTTATGGCTTAAGCATTTGTGCAGAGCGCAGCGCTGCCGGCGCGGCAATTGTTAACGGCGAAAGATTATTCAAAGCTGTTGCGATTTACTCCCCTAAAATGGAAAATTGTATTCCATGCGGCGCATGCCGGCAGGTTTTGAGTGAATTTGAAGCGCCGGAAGGAACGGATATTATAACATATACGCAAAACGGACTCAGAATATATAAATTGTCAGAGCTGCTGCCGGAAGGGTTTAAGCTTGTACTTGATTGAGTGGATAATATGGAAATTCAGGAAAAAACACAAGCCTGTCGGAAATCTTGCCGCAGAAGCGGAAACAGAGACCTGTGAACACATTTTTATGCCGGTTGACAGTTCAGGCGATACTTTAGCATGCCGGAACTGCGGGCTGATGGTAAACAGGCGGGATTTGCATAAATACAATATTTTTAAAAATAAACCTTTTATTAGTAAATAGGGGTTAGTAAATAGGAAAGAGGGTTGAAAGGTTTAATTCCTTCTCCGAGAAGGTGGCACGAAGTGCCGGATGAGGGTTTTATTGATAATGTCATTGCTGTACATGTTAAGTAATTAGTTACATGATATTAGTAAATAAGATTACTAAGAACCATAACCACCCTGTCATGCTGAACTCGTTTCAGCATCTGGCACATGGCAAATCGCACTATCTTCTCAATTTTTTCCGGCATCTGTCCATCTTTACAGGGAAGAAGACCTTACAGAGATTGTATATTTTTATCGGTGGACAGATCCTGAAACAAGTTCAGGATGACGTGACACTCAGCATTATGTTTTTATATTCAATGTCGACGCACCCTAGTAAATAGTGAATAGGAAATTTTAATATTGACTGTATGTTGTAGATATGTTACAATTTTTATTACTAGAAAATACTAGAAAACGTTACTGACATGTAATATTGCTTAACATTATAGGATAAAGAGATTTATCGAGGTGGTATTAAGCTGAATAACTGGTGAAAAAGATGATAAATGATTTAAAAAAATTAATTACGCTGCTTTTAGTTTGCGGCAATATGATTGTTTCGGGCAATTGTGCAGATGCCGCGACTTATACTGTTGGTACAGCGGACGAACTCGTAAATGCGATAAATTCTGCCGTTACCGGAGATACGATACTTATCAACGCGAATATTACTTTTGCCGGTCAATCTTTGAGTACAATCAGTAAAGGACTCACAATTAAAGGCAATAGCGGTATAGAAGTTATTGATTTTGATCAATCAAACAGCGCTAATTTTACCCTGTCGGGCGCTTATGATAATACGTTTGAAAATCTTACAATGCAGAATGCTGTTCGTAGCTCAGGCAGCGTAATATCTAATACCAATTCCGGTACTGTAACAATCAATAACGGAGCAAGTTTTACAAATAATACCGCGACTGCTTACGGCGGTGTAGTTAACAATAACGGCGGTACTGTAAATATTAACGGCGGTAATTTTGAAGAAAACACCGCAGCCTACGGCGGCGCAATATTTAATACCGGTACTACAACAATCAATAGCGGGGCAACTTTTATAAAGAATCACTCAATAGGAGCCGCCACCAACGGCGGTGCGATCTACAATGCCAGCAGCGGTATTGTGGACATTAACGGCGGTATTTTTGAAGGAAACACCGCAGCCTACGGCGGCGCAATATCTAATACCGGTACCGGTACTACAACAATCAATAGCGGGACAACTTTTACAAAGAATAACGCAACTTTATACGGCGGCGCTATCTCCAATGGCGGTACTGTAACCATTAACGGCGGTAATTTTGAAGAAAACACCGCAGCCTTCGGCGGCGTAATATATAATGCCAATTCCGCTACTATGACAATCAATAGCGGGGCAACTTTTACAAATAATACCACGACAGGGAACGGTGGTGTGATTTACAATATCTATTCCGGCGATATAACAATTAACGGCGCCGATTTCACCAAAAATTACACGAACGGCAACGGCGGCGTAATGTTTAATACCAATTCCGGTACTATAACAATCAATAGCGGGACAACTTTTACAGAAAATAGCGCAGGAAATACCGGCGGGGTAATTTACAATGCCAATTCAGGTATTATAACAATCAACAGCGGAACAAGTTTTATAAAAAATAGCGCAAGCAATGGCGCTGTGATTTCCAATAATGGCGGTGGTACTGTGAATATTAACGGCGGTAATTTTGAAGAAAACACCGGCGGCGTAGTTCACAACAGTGGTACTGATTCTGTCGTAACCATTAAGGATGGGTCAACTTTTACAAAAAATAGCGCAAACAACGGCGCTGTGATTTCCAATACTGCCGGTGGTACTGTAACCATTAACGGCGGAACAAGTTTTATAAAAAACAACGCAACCAACGTCGGCGTGATTTACAATATGGGTGGTAGTACTGTAAATATTAATGGCGGCAACTTTGAAGAAAACACTGTAACAGGCAACGGTGGCGTAGTCTACAACAGTGGTACTGATTCTGTCGTAACCATTAAGGATGAAACAAGTTTTATAAAAAATCATGCAACCAACGGCGGCGTTATTTTTAATAACAATTCCGGTACTATAACAATCAATGACGGGACAACTTTTACAGAAAATAGCGCAGGAAATGGCGCTGTGATTTCCAATAATGGCGGTGGTACTGTAAATATTAATGGCGGCAGTTTTACCCAAAATACTTCGTCCGGCAACGCAGGAGCAATTTCTAACAATGGTACCAATTCTGTCATAACAATTGACGGAACAACTTTTACAAAGAACACCGCAACCTCCACCAGCGGCGTTATTTATAACTGGGGTTACGGTGAAGTAAATATTAACGACTGTATCTTTACAGAAAACACTGCCAGTACCTACGGCGGTGTGATGGATAACTGGAGTGCCGGTAAGGTGTCGATTACCGGCGGCACTTTTGAAAAAAATAAAGCGCGATTAGGCGGAGCGATTTATAACTATGGTTCCGGCAGTACAGTGTCGATTACAGATGCTGCTTTTAACGAAAATACTGCGACCGGCAATGGCGGCGCAATATTTAACACTGATTCAGGTATTGTAACAATTACCGGCAGCAATTTTACAAAAAACATGGCAGCCGACAACGGCGGTGCGATTTACGGGAATAACAACAGTACTACAAACATCATTACAACCGGCGGAAATTCTTCTTTCACGGGTAATTACCAACAAGGCTCGTCGTACTCTTTTGCAACAGCTAATGATGTGTATCTGAACAATAATGCCGTGTTCAACATAAAAGGCGACTCAGGTTCCGTTACCTTCAATGACGGGTTTGCCGGCAGTTCAAATCAGGCGCAGATAAACATGGACAGCAAAGGAACACTCAACCTCGGCATAGACGCAAACAATGCAAATTATACCGGAACATTCAATCAAACAGCGGGAACAACTAATGTTTCAGGTCAATATTTCAGCGGCGTAAGCAATATTACAGGCGGGACTTTAAATTGGAACACAACAGTTGCAAGAGCAAGCGCTGCTGCATTAAACATTGACACAAACGGAACTTTTGCAATCAACAACGGCACAATAACACTTGATACCGGTGATGTTTGGAACGGGACCGTCCGGCTTAACAGCGGCACTCTAAACTACAATCTTGACACAAACGGAACCATTATCACAACCGGCGGGAATTTCAATATTGCATCGGGTAAAACAGTTACAACCACTGCTGAAAGCGTAATTGCCGATGCTACAACAACAAACATTGTTTCAGGTTCAACATTAAACATCTCGGGCGGAACTGTTAACCTAGACTCCGGCGATACTTGGGACGGAAGTATTCAATTAAATACCGGAACTCTTAATTACTCTGATCCGGCGCCAAACGGGCAAATTACAGCAGCTGGCGGTAATTTGAATTTAAACAACGCCAACTTTATCGTTAGAGCTGACAGTAATATTTCCGGTGCAAGTATTAATCTGGTTAATTCCACACTGGACATGATAAATGCCGGTAACAGAGCAATTAATAATATTAACATTAACAATTCCACAATAAATACTATGGGCGGCGGTTTACAGGCATACACAATAAACAACCTGAATACTACAGGCACAGCAAATTTTGATATAGACATAAACGTGCCTGCAGGAGCTTCTGATACTTTTACTGTTGACAGTATTAACGGGGCAATCAATATTTCTGCGGTAAACTTCATCGATTTGCCGTTGACCGAATACGTTGACTATCAAATATTCTCCGGTAATGATTTGAGTGGGGTTAATTTTACGGCAGCAGACGGACTTGGCGTAACCACCCATGTTGCAAGATATAAATTCAGTGCGCTCTCAGGTCAAAACGGAATATATCGGCTGGCTATAAGTAATTTCAACCCTCAAGTCTTCCGCGGCCAGGCCGCTACTCTGGCTGTTTATCAAAACCAGTTAATAGTAAACAACACCCTGTTTGACCACGTATA
>JAISCP010000076.1 GCA_031265495.1 Heliobacteriaceae bacterium
AACTTTATTATTCAGCCTAACTTACTTGCAAGTTACAATATCTTCGGCAAACAAAACTGGTATTCTAACTACGGCGCACTCTCCATGAATTCAGGCTTATTGAACGGAATAAACGTAGCTCCGGGTTTAAACCTTATTTACGGCAGAGAAACTTGGAGCGTTTACCTTACAGCGTTGTATATGTATAACATAAATGACAGCGTTGGAGGTCGTGCGGGTTCGGTTAACCTTCCTAGTTTAAGTATGCGTCACGGATATCTTGAATACGGCGTAGGAGCAACGAAAACCTGGAAAGACAGATTGTCTTCTTATGTGCAGTTTGTAGTTCGCAACGGCGGCAGAACCGGCGTCGGCTTTCAGTTGGGCTTGACTTGGAAGTTCTAGTGTCAGGGGACCGGCATAACACTAAATTTTCTGGATTGCTTCGTCGCAAGCTCCTCGCAATGACGAGACTGGTATGACTGCCGGCACTGCTTATCTTTTCAACCATTCAACCCTTCAACTAAAAAGCCATTCCTCTATACCTCTTATTCACTTATTAAACAACAGCCAAATGAGTTATTTCAGGTTTTTGAAGCTTTAGTTTTTCCAGACGGGTTTTGACAAAATCAGCCTGAGGCGGGAAAGGCTCCGCCGCCAGAAACTTCCGGTAATACCTCTGTGCACGGCTGTGATTGCCGAGTTTGTCAAAACAAATTCCGATACCTGCAAAAGCCCGGTAGTAAGCAGGATTGATTTTCAATAACTCATTCAGGATTAAAGCTGCTTCCTGATACTTTTCAAGGCTTATGAGCAGTTCGGATTTTCTGTCGTAGGCTTTGACGAATTCCGGTGAATTCTGTATCAGTTTCTGATAAATCATCAGAGCGAGGTCGTATTCTTCACACATTTCGTGTGAAATTCCAAGCTGTAAAACAGCTTCCGGGTTATCAGGCTTTATGCGGATTGCCTGTATAAAGTTTTTTATTGCACAGCACGGAACTCCGTCAAGCAAATTGCACCGTCCGAGTTCAAAAAATGCTTCATAGTAATCTGCTTTTAATCCGGCTGCTTTTTCCAAGTATTTTACCGCTTTGGAATAATTCCCGTTATTTTTGTAGCAAAGCCCCAGCCGGAAATACGCTTCAGCATCGCTGCGGTTTATAAAAACCGTATTGAGATGTTCAGATATTACGTTCGGATGTTTATTCATTTTTACTTTCCTCAAGTCTCCTGACATCTTAGCATTCAAGCGTCTTTCCGAAGAACCTCCAAAAGGTGTAGAATTAGTCAGCCGTTGGATTTATTCTTTGGGTTGTGTTATAACATTGTTATGAATAGTGTTATTAAAAAGTGCGCTGCCGTACTGCTGTTAACTGTAATGCTTCAGGCTTCCGCAGAGGAAGTCGGTCTGGGCAGGGTAAAGCCGCCGGAAATTGAATACCCCGCAAATAATGTGAAAAGAAAAGAATCGCTGATTATTAATGATGAACAGGTTATGCGCGAGATTGTCAAGCTCCAGCGGGAAAAGGATTTGGAAGATATTGAAAACCTTTGGAAAGGAACTGTTGAAAACAATCAGGTTATTGGTTTTGCCGTAAAAAAACTTTCCACTCCCGAAAGCAAAAGACGTATCCATTCGTCGCTTATGGCCAAAACTTTGTCGGCAATTGTTGCGGGCGCTTCCTTTGCGCCAATGGTAACAGGCGGGAATTATCTTACCCAGACTTCGGCGTTTGCTGCGGGCAGAGCCGCACAGAACTTTATAAACAGAAAAAATATACCGACGGAAATTCCGCTGACAGATACGGAATTGATTGAGCTTGCGGGACTGGTTGAAAGCCTTCAGGATAATATTATTCAGGCTTATTACAATTACAAAAGCACGCTTTCACAGCTGAAGGAAACCCGTGCAAAGCTGCTTTTGTACAGTAAAAATTACGCAAATGCAATGGAGGAGGAGGACGTTCTGGGAATATCCGTTTCTTCGGCGCTTTATGATAATATGCGGATTGAGGAATTCAGTTATACGGAGAATGCCAAAAAATACCATCTGGAACTTCAGCGTCTGGCAGGCAAGAAGGTTACGGACGGACTTAATTTGTACCAGTACAATTACAATGCAACTCTGATGGGCGGCAATTAAAAGGTTAAAAGGTTGAAAGGTTGAATATGGTTGAAAGGTTGAACAATTTAATTTCTTTTCTCAAAAAGAGAGGAAGTTCCGTACCCTGTTTGCTATTTACTATTTACTATTTACTATTTACTATTTACTGTTCATCTGCACAAGCAATCACGCTTGACGAGGTAAACGCAGTGCATTCTCCCGCGTACAGACTCGGACTCACGGACGAGCCGGAAAAAGAATACAGGGAAGAACAGGGGAAACAGGAATTCGCTAAAAAAGATAATGAACAAATTGATATGGGTGAATTTACCTATGCGGATTTGAGCATAAAGCAAATGTCAAGAGAAATATCAAGAGAACTGGCTTTGGAACAGGACATCATGCTTTCTGACTTGTCTATGCTTTGGCAGGGCGCTGCAACGCGCAGTGATACAATAAACTTTGCGCTGTATAAATTAGCCAATCCCGAAGAAGACAAGCCGGATGAAAAATCCGTGAAGAATGTTCTCAAAACTATTGCAAGTATGTCAACTCTTGTAGGAGCGGGCATAGGCCACCCTGTTCTTGCAACGGGCTCGCTTATCGGAGGAAATATTCTGGGGATTATGTCGCAGGACACAAAAGCTTTAAATTATAAGTACACACGGGTTACTGACGCGGACATGATTATTCTGGTGAGAAAAGTTGAAGATTTGCAGCAGAAAACAATTAATTTGTATTACGATTATATGACAACGCGCAAAAAGTTTGATATGATTGCAAAAATGGCTGAGGAACGCAAGGCTAACTATAACCGCTCGCAGAAATTTTCAAGAGAAGTTATTTTGATTGCGGATGCGTATTACAGAACAGCTCTGGACGCACAGATGAAAGCCCGTTCGGATTTCTTTGCCAAACGTGCGGCGCTGGAACAGTTTGTGGGCAATGAAACTTTTACGCAGTTTGAAGAAATGTTGAAAGAACGTCAATGAAATTTATTCCGTTTGAAGTAAGAACAGGGCAAGAAAACATGCAAATTGATAACAATTTGCTCGACATGGCAATTCGTGAAGGTCTTCAAGAGCCGATATTCAGACTTTACGGCTGGTCTCCGGCATGTATTTCATTGGGGAGAAACCAAAGGGATGATTTTCTTACTGCGGCAGAAACTAATACATTGGTTCGTCATGGCAAAGTTAACAATTTAGAGGATGTTATAGGTATAGCAGACAAAGTCTCCAGCCCTGCAGCTACCCCACCCCGAAATTTGCTAAAGCAAATTTCGACCCTCCCTCAAGGGGAGGGTAGTTTAACCCCTCAGACTGTCCCCCCCTTGAGGGGGGACCGAAATTCCTGTAAGGAATTTCGAGGGGGGGATGAAGGTGTAACGGATTATATCTGCAGTTACCTCGCCCCGAAATCTGCGGCAAATGCGTTCCTCGCGCCTGTTGCCGCAAAGATTTCAACCCTTCACCCTCATTCCATTCGGGATACAGGCTCACAAGGCTCATTCTTCGCCTGTTCGCTTTGTAAACCATTCAACCATTCAACCATTGATGTTGTCCGTCGTCTTACCGGCGGACGCGCGCTTTTGCATGATGACGAAATTACATATAGCTTCATCTGCCCTGCTTCGTACCTGAAAAACGGAGAAAATGTGAAAGAATCTTATAAAGAAATTTCCCGGATTCTGGTGGACGGATTTGCCAAGCTGGGGATAGAGCTGGGCTTTGGATGGGAAGAGGGAAGAGGAAACAGGAAAGCGAAGAAGGTAGTTCAATCTTTCAACCCTTCAACTCCTAATGTTGTCCCCCCCTTGAGGGATATTGTAACTAATACATTGTTTCGTCATTGCGAGGAGCGCAGCGACGAAGCAATCCAGGCAAAAGCCCTTGAATTTACTGGATTGCCGCGTCGGGCTGACGCCCTCCTCGCAATGACAAAGCAATGCAAAGTTAACAACTTAGAGGGTGTTATAGGCACAGCAGACAAAGCCTCCGGTCCTCAATCCCTCCGAAAAAACTACTGCATGCTCGTCTCGACCGGTGCGGATTTGTGTTATCAGGGTAAAAAGCTGATAGGTTCGGCACAGTTCAGAAAAGAAGGTTATATTTTGCAGCACGGTTCGATTTTATACAATTATGACAGCGCCATGCTGGAAGAAATCTTCAACGAACCCGTTGCCTCTATAACCTGCATAAAAGAGATTAATCCGGATATTTCCAGAACAGATATAATTAATATGTTACAATCTCTTAACATTTCCCGCGCTAAATAGGCAATTTCTTATGAGTAAATTACTTTATATAAATAACGGGAATAAATTAAGGGGATTTCAAAATGGGTTTACCTTGCTGGACAAATAATTTAATAGCAGCGACAAACTATAATAATATGCTGAGCTGGCAAATGATGATGATGACGCCTCAAAATGTTTTGTACACAAGTTATGGCGGCCGTCCTCAGGCTACTCTGCCGGAGATTAGCGAATACAACACGTGGCAATTGCCCGGAATGCAGTATCAGACAGCGCAAACAAGCGGTGGTTTTGACGTATGGAACGGTCAATTACCTGATATTCTTAATCCGGAAAAAATGCTTAATTATGCTGAACGTTACAATGTTAATGCTTCTATTAATTCTACTCTTCAAAATGTTTCTATGCTGAAAACAAAATTGCAGAGTATTGCGGGCAGCAGCGAATTAACTCCATCTCAAAAAACAGACATTGATAAACTTCTTGCATCGGTAGAAGCACTTGAAACTCATATTAAAAACAACATTAGAAAAGCGTTCGTTGAAAATACCCACTCTCTGCAAGCAGTACAGGATGCGATAACTGAGGCGCGGAATGCATGTACAAAGTTGTCACAAGAGGCTGGTACGCTGTCTACAAAAATTCAGGAAGAACGTGCAGCTGCTAACAACTCAAATCCAAACCAAAATAACACTCCGGGAACACCGGGTAATCCGGGAACACAGAGCGCTAACTCAAGTGTAGCTGTGTCGAATGTTACAAATATTACACGTGAAGACGGCACAGAGGTTAAAGTTGACCCTAAAACCGGCAGAGCTGCTGAATTAGGTGACGCGCCTACAGACGAAGAATTGAAAATTGCATGCCAGCAGTTGTGGGACGGCATTAATAATGACAAACCTGAGGATATTGAAAGAATTCTTCAACTGGTAGACAAAGGGAATGTTGTTGAATTACTGAAATATTGGGATTTGCATTACAAAGCAATGGCCGGTGATAAGACATTAATGTACATGCTTACAGATAAAGGAAGCACACCACAGGCAAAATCTTGGAATAATCAGATTCTTATTGCAATGCGTGAAAGAGCGAAAACAGCAGGAGCTGATATAGAAGCAAATGCCAAAGAAATTACAAAAGAATTGAATTCCACGTTTAATATAATCGAGGGTGCCGTGTCTAAAGAATACGATAAAATCCTTAAAACAATAGGCGCCGCTGAAGACAAAGCAAAAACCACAGCAGAAAAAGCAGCAAAAGCAGACGAGGAAAAAGCGAAAAAGATAAAAGCAATGGAACCAACAAATAACGCGCTATTAGATGCATTTAACAAAGATATGAACGATGATTTGTCTAAAAGAGGGTTTAAATCGGACAAATATAGTGATAGCCTTGACAAATTTATAAAAGCAGAAGAATTAAAGGAGAACAACGGCTATAAACAAACTTTTTTAGTTATGTATTGGGATAAAAATAAGAACAACATGATAGAATATAGGTCATCTACATACAAAGGTTTGCTTGAGGAAATCAGAAAAAATCATCCTAATTTCCAAATAGAAGATTTGTTAACAAAAAAATCATAGTGATTCCTCAGTAAAAAAGGTTGGTTAGGGTAGATGTAGTTTGCCCTGAAACTTTCAGGGCTTTTTTATCGAGGCATTTTGATGAATAAGAGGTATGGAGGGCTTGGGGGATAGAGGTATGGCTTTTAGTTGAAGGGTTGAAATGAAGGGTTGAATAAATCTCGGGTAGAGCACAGCGTTTTGGGTGCCACGCTATGCCTGACCCGTCAAACTACGGCGCGCATAGCTTGCCTTGTTTGTCGTGCAGGCTCAGCCTGCTCCTCTCCATACGGGAGAGGATGAATTTCTTAATGAACACACAGTGTGAATTTAGAAATTCAGGTGAGGGGGCGGTCAGACTTTGCTGCCCCCTCACTCCAAACACTAAGCTCCAACCTACGGTTTCGCCAAGAGTTTGTACTCTCTCCCTGCGGGAGAGAGAGTATGGTGGGGAATTACCCCCCCAGGGCATTGTTAACTTTGTATTGATACGGCCTTCAAAATTGAAAATTCCTCTCCGTACGGGAGAGGAAGAATTTCTTAATGAACACAGTGAATTTAGAAATTCAGGTGAGGTGGCAGTCAGACTTTGTTGCCCCCTCACTCCAAACACTAAGCTCAACCTGTGGTTTCGCTAAGTGTTTGCACTCTCTCCCGCAGGGCGAGAGAAGGATGGGCAATTACCCTCTCTGCAGGACAAATAAACTTCCGCTGCGGCAATGTCTTCCGGCGTTGTTATTTTAATGTTCTTATGACTGCCTTCCAGTATATAAACCGGTTTTCCGAGCGCCTCAACCATGCCCGCGTCGTCAGTAAAATTATCCCCTGCAAATTTCTCGTGCGCAGCCTTTATTAAATTGTATTCAAACCCTTGCGGAGTTTGGGTGTTGTAAAGCTTTTCGCGGCTAATTGTACGGGTTATGACGCCGTTCTCAACTTCTTTTATTGTATCAATCGTTTTTGCTGCAGCAGTCATTGCGTGCTTTTCGATTGTCATTTCTACTGCACGGTTAATGTCTTCCGGTGAAATAACGGGACGTGCGCCGTCATGGATTAGGACATAATCGCATTTGCAGACTTTCAAACCGTTAAATACAGACTCCTGCCGCGTTGTTCCGCCTTCAATAATTTTAATGTTCTTACTAAAGATTTTCTTTAAATCTTCCATAATAGCGGGATTTGCACAGATTATAATTTCGTTCACATTCGAGCGCTCAAACGCTTCCGCCGTCCAACGGATAACCTCTTTGCCATGAATTTTTTCCAGCAGCTTGTTTTTGCTGCCGAAACGTGAAGAAGCGCCGCCTGCCGTGATTATTGCATTAACCTTAAAAGTGGTCATATAGTCTCGTTTCTATATCCTGTCTTGTATAAAACTTTCCGTTGATTTCCACGCCGGGAGTTCCGTCTTTAACTTCCCCTATTATGGTATAATTCTTAATCTTTTTCAATAACTTTTCCGGTACGGCTGCGATAAGCTGATAGTCCTCACCGCCGTATAAAATTAAATCTTTGTAGTCTGCGAATTGCTCAATATCTTTGTTATACGGGATTTTGTCAAAATCAATGCAAAGCATAACCCCGCTTGCCTGCGCGATTGCCGAAAGTGCGTCCATAAGACCGTCAGAGGAGTCCATCATAGCATAATCTTCGTTGATTTGCCGTGCAATTTGCTCTGAGAATTCACACTGTGCCTTCGGCGTCAGGTGCGCGTTAATCAGCGCACAACCGGCCGGAATTCCCGCAGGGAATTCCGGCCCCCCCTCAAGGACGTTGAGCAGTCTCAGCCCTGCTGCGCTTGAGCCGTGTTCGCCGGAAACAATAACCTTATATCCCGCACGGGCATGCGAGCGTGAAGAAATTCTGCGCCCGGCAGCGGAACCGACCGCACTTACGGAAATAAAAATTTTATCCCCGCCCGTAATATCACCGCCGGCTATTTCAACATTTCCGCATGCTGCTCCCTCGTAAAATTCTTTGATAAAATCCGTATCAATATTATCAGGCAGTGAAAGAGCAATTGTTAAGTACGCAGGTTTTGCCCCGCTTGCGCAAATATCGCTTATGTTGACCGCAGCCGATTTACAGCCCAGCTTGTAAGGAGTTGTGAAATCAAGCTTAAAATGCACATCTTCAACAAGGTTATCCTGTGTCAGGACAATTCCCAAATCCTCTATATATGCACAGTCATCGCCGATATATTTACTACCGGTAACAGATTTTATTGTTTCTATAAATTCTTTCTCTTTCATAACTTTATAGTAAATAGTAAATAGTAAATAGTAAATAGGGGTTAGTAAATAGTAAATAGTGAATAGGAGTGATTGAGTGAATAAGAGGTATGGAGGGCTGGAGGTATAGAGGTATAAAAGAACATCCCCGCCAGCAGCCTCCCTGTCATGCTGAACTTGTTTCAGCATCTGCCTTTTGTACGGGGGAGTAAAGCTCAAAGGTATTGAATATTTTTGTAGTCAGAACCTGAAACAATCCGGTCGTTCAGGATTGTATAAGTTATGGTGTGCTTTTGTCATGTGCAGATGCTGAAACAAGTTCAGCATGACAGGAAGGTCGTTCAGCGTGATTTTTCATATTCAATGTCGACACGCCCCAGTCACTAAAAAGAAAGTAAATAGGGGTTAGTAAATAGCTATTTTAAACACGGTTCCCTGTTCCCCCTTTCCTCAAAGAAATATCCTTCAAACAGAGGATACTACAAGACGTTTTATAGTTTATTCTAAAATTATAAAAAGCATGCCAAAAGGCATGCCGCAAAACCTCTATATTACAAAATATTACTAAAATTTAAGAAATATTAAATAAGGCTCAAAACATGTCGCCGTCATGGTTTTAGAGATTAGTACACATTCAATATAGGGGGGAAAATAAAATAGTTGTCCGCTCATGGCAGTTCGGTTAAAATTAGTATAGCGTTTGGGTGAGAGTTATGGAAAACATAATCAGACAAAATATTTTGCACATACGGGAAGAAATTGAACCTTCAAAACCTAATATCATAGCAGTTACCAAGTATTTTGACGAAAATGCAATAATCGCGGCTTATAAAGCAGGATTGAGAGATTTCGCAGAATCAAGGGTAATTGAAGCCATTGAGAAAATCAGCAGTCTTCCTGATGAAATTCGGGAAAACTCAAAGTTTCATCTCATAGGGCATTTGCAGACAAATAAAGTCAGAAAAGCCGTCAGCGCATTTGATTTTATCCACTCTGCGGATTCCGTGAAGCTTGCTCAAATGATTTCGCAGGAGGCGCTCCGGATTGGAAAAGTTCAAAAGGTTCTTTTACAGCTTAACAACGCAAATGAAGAACAGAAATTCGGGTTTAGCGTAGAAGAATTGGACAAATCATTTGAACAGATAAGCGGCCTGAAAGGAATTGAAATTGCAGGGCTGATGAATATGGCGCCGGCAAATGCATCGGACAGCGAGCTTGAAGCTTTGTTTAAAGATGTTATGAGTACAAAAAACCAAATTGAAAAAAAATACGGATTTGTACTTAAAGAAATATCAATGGGTATGAGCCGGGATTATAAAATAGCCGCCTGTGCAGGGGCAACAATGCTGAGAATAGGAAGAAAATTATTTATAAACGGAGGATAAAGCAGTGACAATGGTAGAAGACGGAATCAAACATGTAGTTGACTTTTTGGTAAAGGGCTGGAACCCTAAAGAGACTATTTTTGATGAGATAGCTCAGGAATTTGAAGAGGAATATGAAGTTCAGGATAATTTAGCTATTGATCCGGCTTACAGTTACAGAAACGCAGGAGAGAGTAATTTGAAGGTTGTTAATCACCCGAATTATAAGGGTTATGAAGTTATCGTAATGGAACCGCGCTCGTTTGAAGATGCGGCGCAGATTGCTATTCACCTGAAAGACAGAAAAACAATAGTTTTGAACCTCCACCTGCTTGATAAAGAGCAGTCTCAAAGAACTATTGACTTTGTATGCGGCGCGGCGCATGCCCTTAACGGTAATCCGCAGAAAGTCGGGGAATTAGTTTTTGTATTTACTCCGAGTAATGTTACTTTGTCCGTTGACGCGGCGCCTAACCAAAATAAGTTTAATGATTCGCTATGGACGAGACCGTTACAGCAGTAGTTTACAGAGAAGAGAGATAGTTGTGAGGGACGGTTCCGCCGTCCCTTTTAATTTAGGTGATTAGGTTATTAGGCAAGAGGAAACAGTCGTAAACCTGTCATGCTGAACTCGCACATCCATTGTTCACGAGCTTGCGAGTGGTTACAATGGTGGGTGCAGCAAAGCAGCGTTCAGCATCTGCCACATGTCAAATCCTGGCACTCCCATCGCGTCATCCTTGTATAGGTTAAGTAAATCGGTGACAAAATATAACATTTGACAAGATTTGCCTAAGTGTTGTATAATTCAGCTGTGATAATTGAAGAAGGAGGAATGGTTATGAAAGAAGTATTTAGAAACGGCTGTAATGCAGGCGTAGCACCACTTTCGGGGGGGGGGGGGGCTTTAAAAAGGCTTCCTGCAAGGCATTCCGCCCTTAGGTAAGAAACCTATCCTTCCAAACTTGTTTTGGAATCTCTGTGATTTCATCTCCATACGGGAGAGGAAGAATTTCTTAATGAACACAGGGAATTTAGAAATTCAGGTGAGGGGGGCAGTATGCCTGACCGCCGCCTCACCCCAAACACTAAGCTCTCCCTTCGGTTTCGCCAAGTGTTTGTGCCCTCTCCCGCAGGGAGAGGGCCTGAGAATATTTGTTCCCCCCTCGAGGGGGAACCGGAATTTACAGAGTAAATTCCGAAGGGGGGCAGGCTTCACTCTGGCAGAGATGATGATAGTTCTGCTGGTAATGACAATAATTCTGGCGGCATTTGCCCCTTTGATGACGCGGCGTATGAAAAGCAATATGTCCGGCGGCGGAGGAGGATCTTTGTGGTCAGAATTGACAACGAACGGTCCGGGCATATATTACGGCACAGGCAACGCCGAAAATGTAATAATAGGCGCCGCCACAAAAGCCACTGATGACAATGCCCGCCTGATATTAAAAAAAGGAACAACATCGCAAAACTACATGCTTTTTAAAGATACAAACGGTCTAAATCTTGCAGGTTTGCATATCGAAGCTGATAGAGTGATGTACTTTGGAGGTGTTCCTGTAGTTAAAACAGGAGGTATGAACACAGGTTTTGGCTGTAAGGTATTGAGTTCCAACACCGTAGGGAGTAATAACACCGGCGCGGGTTTTAGAGCATTGTCGGTCAACACCTCAGGGAGTGAGAACACCGGTGTAGGTTCTTATACGCTGTATTCCAACACCACAGGGGGTAAGAACACCGGCTTAGGTTATGCTGCATTGAGCTCCAACACAACAGGGAGTAATAACACCGGTGTTGGTCCTCAGGCATTGTATTCCAGCACCACAGGGAGTAATAACACCGGCGTGGGTTATCAAGCATTGTATAAGAACACCACAGGGCGTGAGAACACCAGCTTGGGTGATAGTGCATTGTATAGCAACACCACAGGGCATAGTAACACCGGTGTGGGTTTGCAAGCATTGTATAGCAACACCACAGGGACTTATAACACCGGTGTGGGTTTGCAAGCATTGTATAAAAACACAGGGTCTGATAATACCGGCTTGGGTGGTGTTGCATTGAATAGCAACACCACAGGGAGCTCTAACACCGGTGTGGGTGCACAAGCATTGCGTTACAACAGCACAGGGGGTAATAACACCGGTGTGGGTATGCAAGCATTACCTAGCAACACCTCAGGGAATTATAACACCGGCGCGGGTTATAGAGTATTGTATAACAACACCGGAGGTAGTAATAACACCGGCGTGGGTATGCAAGTATTGTATCGCAACACCACAGGGTCTGATAATACCGGCTTGGGTAATTCTGCATGCGCTTGGGTAACTAGCGGTACAAACAAAACCTGTATAGGATACGGTTCAGGGCCGAGCTCAGGTACCTGGACAACAGATTCACAGGAACGTATTTTTATAGGAAGTAAATCAAAATATAACGGAGGAGTTGCCCCTTTAGAGGTGCACAACCTTGATACCAACAATAGCTTTTCATCATATGGTGTAAGTTTTACCGGTGTAGACGGTTCTGCTCACAACAGAAGGAATGAGACAGCAGTTGTTGTTAACGGCGCTTTGATTGTTCACGGCCCTATAATAAATAATGTAAAAACAGAGGGTAATAGTAATTTTGCTTGGTCAATACTTGAGGTTAACAATGGCAGTAATAATGATGCTCATTGGGCTTATAACACCGGCAGCGGACATCCGTTGGTATCTGACGCCCGCCTGAAAAATATCAAAGGAGAAAACACAAACGGGCTTGAAAAGATTAAGCAAATAAAAGTGTTCAATTACACAATGAAAAAGGATAAGTTAAAAACTCCGCGAGTCGGCGTGATTGCGCAGGATTTGCGGAAAGTATTCCCTAATGCTGTTGCTAAAGGTTCTGACGGCTTTTTGAACATTCGTACAGAGGACATTCTTTACGCATTAGTCAATGCGGTAAAGGAGCTTGACAAGAATATCAAAGAGATGCTAAAACAAGTTCAGCATGACGCGGCGGCGGTTCAAACCAGAGTAGCAAAACTTGAAAAAGAGAACAAACAGCTAAAAGCTCAAAACAAAGCCCTTGAGGCAAGGCTTTCCCGACTTGAGGCGAAAATTAATAGGGTTGAATAGTTGAAAGGTTGAATGGTTGAAGACCTTCTCCGAGAAGGTGGCACGAAGTGCCGGATGAGGGTTTTATTGCTTTGTCATTGCGAGAAGCTTGCGTAGCAAGCGACGAAGCAATCCAGATAAAACATTGAATTTACCGGATTGACGCGTCGGGCTGACGCGCTGCAATGACGGGATGGTTATGGTATGGCTTTTTACTCAATGGCGTACTCTCTCCATGCGGGAGAGAGTGCAAACACTTAGCGAAACCGAAGGTTGAGCTTAGTGTTTGGAGTGAGGGGGCAGTTAAGCTTTACTTCCACGTACAGAAGGCAGATGCTGAAACAGCGGATTTTCGCAAGAGTGGAGGGCAAAGCCCGAAACTCGTCTAAGTGAGCAGAACCGCGTTTCTGCGAACTGCGAATAATCCAAGACAAGTTCAGCA
>JAISCP010000078.1 GCA_031265495.1 Heliobacteriaceae bacterium
CCCCAAAAAGGAGAAAAAATGAAAACGGCATTGGCACAGGTAAGACTGAAAACAGGTGATTTTGAATTTAATTTTAACAGTATAATTGAAGCAATTGACGAGGCGGATTGTGCGGACTGTGATTTAACGATTTTACCGGAGATTGACCCGGCGGATTTGGGCGCGAAAGACCTCTGCATGGATGAGTATTGCCGGGCTGAACAGGAAAACTTATACCGGCGCATTGCCGATAAAGCCTCCGGTAAAACTGTTCTGCTCGGTAATATTCTGATTAAAGGCGGTATGGTTTTGTCTTCACCGGACGGTTTTTTTGAAATTAACGGCAGGAAGATTTTTGTTTCCGATGAATATCATGAAAATGAAGCATGCGATTTGTATGTACTTGCAAAAAACAGATATTTTGTAATGGACTCTGATTTGGAATTTATTGAAAGTATTCATACAAAAAGTGATTTTGTATATGTGAACGCCGTTTGTCAGGCTGACGAGAACATTTATGCCGGCGGAAGCTTTGCCAAAAATCCGCGCAATGAACTTGTGTTCCAAGCGCCGTTGTGCAAAAAAGACGTCCGGGTAATTGATTTTACCTCTGCGGCGGTTTTTGAAGACGAGCCTGTTGAACAGCAGATTATTGATGTTACAACGTTTGCCCTGCGCGAGTACTGCGAAAATACCGGTTTTAAAAGAGTAATTCTGGGTTTATCGGGCGGAATTGACAGCGCGCTTACAGCGGCGCTTGCCGTTAAAGCGCTGGGAGCGCAAAATGTTCTCGGTATACTTATGCCGGGCATGTATTCGTCACAGGGAAGCATTGACGATGCCCTGTCTTTGGCGCAAAATCTCGGAATTAAAACAGAAAAACATCCAATTACTCCGCTGTTTGAAAACTTTATGGAGAAAATTGCCCATGAGCGCTGTCAGGACCTTGCGGAAGAAAATTTGCAGGCGCGTTTGCGTGCGTTAATTTTAATGTTCTTCTCAAACCGCAATGACAGGCTTTTGGTTTCAACCGGCAATAAGTCCGAGTCCGCAATGGGCTACGGCACTTTGTACGGCGATTTGGCAGGCGGGTTTAATATGATTGCGGATTTGACCAAAACAAACGTTTACCGTGCTGCGAATTATATAAACAAATCCGGTGAGGTAATCCCTCAGGCGACAATTAATAAAGCTCCGTCCGCCGAACTCAGTCCGGGCCAGAAAGATAATGACAGCCTGCCGGAATATGCGGTTTTGGACGATATTATAGAAATGTACATTGAACAGAGCCGTCCGCATGAAGAAATTTACGAAAAATACGGCAAAGCGCTTGTTGATGATACAATAAAGCGAATTTACCGCGCGCAGTTTAAGCGTAAGCAGTGCGGTCTCGGCGTTCGTCTGACGGAACGTTCTTTCTGCTGCGGGGTTAACCTCCCTGTGGCGCAGAGGTTTTATTGTTGAAAATAGGGTTGAATAGTTGAAAGGTTGAAGGGTTGAGCTACCCTCCCCTTGAGGGGAGAGTGTTAACTTTTTATTGCTTTGTCATTGCGAGGACGAATGTAATGAGGACGAAGCAATCCAGTCAAAACAGTTGAATTTACTGGATTGCCGCGTCGGGCTTACGCCCTCCTCGCAATGACGAAACAATGCAAAGTTAACAATGCCCCTTGAGGGAGGGTCGAAATTCCTGCAAGGAATTTCGGGGTGGGGTAGAGAGGGCTGTGGCAATCCTTTGCTGTTCCCTCTTTCCTGTTTACTATGTACTAATTTCAATAAAACCCTCATCCGGCACTTTGTGCCACCTTCTCCCTCTGGGAGAAGGGCATTAAACCATTCAACCCTTCAACTATTCAACCTTTCAACTAATTTTAGCTATCCCTCCAGCCCTCCATACCTCTTAATCTCTTAATCACCTATTCCCCCTAATAACCAACTTGCATATTATTTTTTACATGTTATGATGAAAATTAATTCTTATGGCTTTGGTATGCCAAAGGATTCACCGCCCTTAAATCTCTGAAGCAAGTTCGGAATTACACGGAAAAGGCGGTTAGTACGAAATTAACTTGAAAGGGACAAAAAAATGCCAAAAATGAAAACACACAAATCTGCCGCGAAACGTTACAAAGTCACCGCGACAGGAAAAATTACCAGACGAACAGCCGGTATCGGGCACTTGCTTCAAAATAAGTCAGGTTCCAGAAAACGCAGAATTTTCAAAACAATATCAATTTCAGATTCGCATTTTAAATTGATATCAAAAGAGTTACCTTACAAGAAGTATGCACGATAGGAGGCGGATATGAGAGTAAAACGCGGAAACGTAAGCCGTAAAAGACATAAAAAAATATTGAAACTTGCCAAGAGTT
This sequence comes from Heliobacteriaceae bacterium, assembly GCA_031265495.1. Classification (GTDB taxonomy): domain Bacteria; phylum Cyanobacteriota; class Vampirovibrionia; order Gastranaerophilales; family Gastranaerophilaceae; genus UBA947. Next base: position 2,352 of record JAISCP010000078.1, read on the forward strand.
TTATCGGTGCAAGAAGCAGAATTTTTAAAGTAGCAAATATTGCCGTAATGAAAGCATTGAAATACGCTTATAGGGACAGACGCACCACAAAACGCAATATGAGACGTCTCTGGATAGTGAGAATTAACGCTGCTGTCAGAGAGCGCGGCATGAGTTATTCAAGATTTGTTAACGCCTGCAAAAAAGCTGATATTATAGTAAACAGAAAAATGCTTGCCGATATGGCGGTAAGAGACCCGGAAGCTTTTTCTGCAGTTTTTGAGGCGGCAGCGGCAGTTTAAAGTACGGCAGCGGTAACATTTTTAGTTGAATGGTTAAACTGTTGAATAAATCTCAGAACCCCGTGTTTTGAGTGCCACGCTATGCCTGCTCCTCTCCATACGGGAGAGAGCAAGTAAGGTAAGAAAGCAATACAAAATTAATACTCCCTAAGCTACAAATTCTGTTACAAAAGTTTACAAAAACCGGCTAAAAAGTAAATTATTTACCGAAAAATCTTTTTATATAGTTATAGGTAGGTTAAATCGGAGAATAAGGTTATGTTTTCTTTAGACAGTGGTTTTGATATTCCCGTAATGTCAAGGGATTTAGGCATGAACGCTATACAAAGCCCTATGTATTACGGCGGTATGATGATGCCCGGTTTAATGCCGGGTATGATGCCGGTAGTTCCCCCTATGGCCGGGCTTCAAATGCACCCGCCTCTTTCTGATGATAAATTTATAGCAACAAAAGCTAAACACGACGACCAGTCTAATAAATTTTTGAAGAATTCAATGAAAGTTGTGGGAGCTTGCGTTACAATCGCCATGCTTGCTATGCTGCGCAAAAATATTATAAAAGCCGGCGGATTTAGCCCGTATTTTAAAAAGATCGGTTCAAGTATAAAAAACTGGTTCTCCTTCGGAAAAACTTCGCCTGCACCGGCTCCCGGAACAAGCTGGTGGTCACGCACAAAATGGAACCCGTGGAATTGGAATTGTTTTAAACGGAATACTCAAAATGCTCCCGGAACAAGCCGGTGGTCACGCACAAAATGGAACCCGCGTAATTGGAATTGGCTTAAGCGGAAATCTCAAAATGCTCCGGCACAGCCACCGGCTAAGAAAGGCTTCTGGTCAAAATTAAATCCTTTAAATTGGTTTAATCGTAAGCCTCAGAACGTGCAGACTCCGGCGCCGTCAGCGCCGCCGGTTACGCCGTAGCTAGCCGGTCATTGCATCGCGTCAGACCGATGCGGTAATCCGGCAAGTAATTAGTTCAGGATGATGTGTCGATTATGGTGTGAAAGGATGTTTCTTCATTCCTATTCACCTAATCACTTAGTCATCTATTCACTTAATACTATTTACTAACCGCTATTTTATGCTATAATAACTCTAAAAAAGGAGTGAAATATGGCTAAAGATTGCAGTTTTGATGTTGTATCCGAATTCGACAGGCAGGAGCTTGTTAACGCGGTTGACCAAGTGAAAAGAGATATTAGCGCGCGTTTTGATTTAAAAGATTCCAACTCGCAGGTTGAGCTGGATGCCGACAAATCTATTACGATTACAACGGGCGATGATATGAAGCTGCGTAATATTTACGATATTCTTCAGTCAAAACTGGTTAAGAGAAATCTGAGTATAAGAATTCTCGACCCGCAGCCGCTTGAAAATGCACTTGGCGGTAACATCAGGCAGGTCTATAAGTTAAAAAAAGGTTTAACTCAGGAGCTGGCAAAAAAAATTGTTGCGGATATTAAAGGCACAAAAATAAAAGTTCAGGCGTCTATTCAGGGCGAACAGGTACGGATTTCCGGCAAGGACAAAGATGATTTGCAGGAAGTGATTAAGCTTTTGCGTTCCAATGAGGAAAGCTACGATTACCCGCTGCAGTTTACTAACTACCGGTAATTCTGTTATTGTCGTCAACCAAAACAACTGTCGGGGTGTGGTTTTGGGCTTCATCGCCGTTGAGATGCGCATAAGACACAATAATAATTTTGTCTCCGGTCTGAACTTTTCTTGCGGCTGCGCCGTTCAGGCAGATTTTGCCGGAGCCTGCTTCTCCTTTAATTACGTAGGTTTGGAACCTTTCGCCATTGTTAATGTTTAGAATATCGACTTTCTGCCATTCTTTAATTTTCGCGGCGCAGATAAGGTTTTCGTCAATTGTAATCGAGCCGTTGTAGTTAAGGTTTGCATCTGTTACGGTTGCTCTGTGTATTTTTGAGTAAATAAATTCTAACAGCATATCTGCATTTTATAACAAACATGTGGAATATTCAATAAAAGGGAACTATATACATAACTAGCCAATATAAACCATATTGGCTAGTTATGTATATAGTTCCCTAAAAAAGGAGGTTCTATGAACTTTGATACTATATTTCAAATATTTTTTGCAGCAGGCTTCGTTCTTGCTTTTGGTTATTTAGCATACAAACTTTCACAGCCTATGTTCCCGGATAAAAATAAAGTTAAATAATTGAGTTTTAGTACTTAAAAAGGAGAAAAATATGAACTTTTATACTATAATTCAAAATTTAGCGGTCGGGGCTTTGGCTGTCGGCGTGTTTTACCTTGTATATCAAATGTCCCTGCCGTACGAAGAAATAGCCAAAAGGGCGTCCAAAAAAGCAAAATAGCTGTCGCTGTGAAAGGAAATTATGGATACACATACAATAAATCACATGTTGGCCGTATTGTTAATATATTTTTTGGGCGGATATTATCTATTCAGAATGCACCGGCAGGATAAGAAATATAACCTGTTTAAATAGCTTAACAAACTAAATACTTATAATCCGGTTTTGCGCTCAGCCTTTTTTCTATTTCATCAAACGTGATTAAGCCTTCTGTTGCGCCGAAAACCGATACTGCCGCAGCGGAGTTCACGGAAGCGTACATTAAAGCCCGTCCTACGCTGCCAAATTTGTTCAGCGCTGCGCAGAACGTTGACGCAAAAGCATCTCCGGCTCCGAGCGTAGATACGACAGAACCCTCAAAAACAGGACATTTATAAAAATCCGCGCCGTCATAAGCGTAAGCCCCCGCGCTGCCGTCCGTTATCACGATTACCTGCGGATTGTTTATTTTTAGTTTTTTACACATTTTTCTGATGTCAGGGTGGATTGCCTCATCAGAATACTTTATCCCGCGTGTATCCTGCCGGATTTCAATCCGGGTGGCAAGAGACGCTTCTTCTTTATTCATAACAACTACTTCAGCGGTTTCAAGAACTTTTTTAAGATAACTATACCCTTTTTTAATGCTTGTTGTTCCGGCGTTAAAACAGGTCTGCACTCCGTGTTTTTCCGCAAAATCCATAACATCATCAAATATTTTGCTGCTGCTGCCGTTTAACGGCGCTATGTACAGGAATTTTGCCTGTTTTATTGCGTCAAAATTAATATCGGATTTTTTTATATCGGCATTTGCGCCTCTGTGGGCAAGAACCGTTCTGTCCCCCTGAAAGCTTGTCAGAATAATTGAAAATCCCGTACTGCCGCCCGGGTCTTGAATTATATTGGATAAATCAACATTCTTATTTTTAAAATATTTCAGGATACCTTCAGAGTAAACATCATCGCCTATTTTGAAGACAGCGCTTGTTTTAAACCCCAGATTTGCAAAGTTAACCGCAGTGTTAACACCGCCGCCGCCAACATTTGAAGCAAAGTCATTAATCTCTATTTTAGCGCCGTAAGGATAGCTCATAAATTCGGATTTTTTGTTTTTGGTATAGACCGCAACAATGTTTGCCTCATCGCTTTCCACAAACACATCCATTGTTGCGCTTCCGATAGTTACTACGTCGTACATTTTACCTCCGGCTTTTATATTATTTATATTAACTTATTTTAACATAAATGTAAATTAACTAGCAAAATTTTTTTTTACGGTTTTTGAAAAGTATTATGCAAGTAAGACCTGTTAATTTAATTTCCGGCCAATCGTACCAATCACAGTATTCACGGCCACTGAATAAAACCCCGGTAATGCAAAACGATTTTGTAACCTTTAGCGGAAAACTTCTCAGAACGCCTGAGAATTTTTATGAGCAGCCTTTTAACCAAAAGGGTATGCCCGATACTATGAAAGAGTTTTTAGCGCAGGATGAAAACAACAAAAAAATCCCGCCTGCACAGGTTCTGGGTATTATCTTTAAGCCGATTGAAGATGCAAAAACGCTTGACGATGTTAAAAATTCAATTCCAAATGAACCTTTATTCCAAAATCTGGTTTCTTCTCCAACTATAGAGAGCAGAAAAGGGATTTTAGCGGAAATTAGTCTTTTTAAGGATGACGATAAGGTTTCTTTGTTTAAAAACGGTAATAATGATTTGGGTATTTATATACTCAAAAAAATCTATCTTGAAGGAAAAACATTAAACGAAATTAATGCGGATTTCAAAAAGGATATTTCTGTGGTATTTAAAGACCTGAGTCCTATAACAGACAGCGCCGTATATGCTTACGGAATCAGACGCCCTGATAACGCTTTCTGGCATTCTTTCCTTGCCACCAGAAATGATTATGAGTATGTATCTCTTTCAAGAAAGCAGCAGGAAGACCTGGTTAAAGCCAGATTAGGCAAAAGCGCGCCTAAGGAACAAATAATTCCTCCACCTCCAAAGCGTGTTGTGGATAATATTCCTGACTGGCAACTTGACAAAATTGCAGATAATATGGTGAATAAGGTATCAAGGAAGAAAACGTCCGATAAAGTTAAGGTTAATGAAGAAACAGACAACTTTATTAACGCTTACTGGAGTCCGATAATGTTTATAGCAGCTCACAGAGCGGATTTGGCGCGTGATATGTCGAATTATTTCCATAACGCAAAAATTGATATAGATTTTGATAATCTTTCGGATAAAACTCCGCTTCAAAACTTTTGGGATAACAATCCGCGTATGCGTACAAAGCTTTCCGAGTCAGTAAAGGGTACAATAAAAGAATTTACGGACAAATACACTCAGGACAGCAACGGTATTATCGGACGCAGCGAAGAGTTTATTGCTCTGTTAAACGAGGCGGGCAGAATTAAAGATGAGAATGCTTATTACAGAAATCTGCCCGAAAAAGAATTGAAAGAATTTCAGGCGATTCATGATATAAAACAGCGTAAGTATGAATGTTTACTTGAGGAAAATAATATTGTTGAAGAATCCGAACCTGCTGTTGAAGAATCAAAAACATTAACCCAAGAGGATGTTTCAGACATGGTTCATGATGCGGCCAAGAAGGAAGGCGCTGATGTATATCGCATTGAAACTGACAACGGGATTGTATACATTATCGCTAATACTAAAGAGTTATACAAGGATATTAGTAATCAGCAAACAGCTTTTTACCCGACGTCATTCAAAAATAAGGGGCTTAGTTTTTCACAAGCACACCCTCTGTTCTCAAAAGATTATGTTATGACTATTGCTGTACACAACAGTATCGGCGACCGTAATATCATCAGTGACGAATCCGGTATTTTAAAAAATTTATTATCGTCTGAAGAAGCGAATAATATATCGGATAATATAATGAAAGACTTTATAAACAAATATCCACACGAGGATAGAGCTGCTCGACGGGTAATTGCAGAGTACATCTTTGACAATGTTGATAAAAACGGTTCAAAAAACTTTAATTATAATGTTGCTATTTTGCCGGGTTATATTATTAGTCTTCAAGGTAAGCTGAACCATAATGTTGATGAGATAGAGGAAGCATACCGCTATGCGGATAATGAACCTTTTGCTATGTTTAAACTTCAAACATACAACTTGGCAGGTTTGTCCAAGATTGCTTCTTTAGTTGCGGGAGATGATATTAGTAAAGAAAACCTTGACAAACTAAATAAAAAATATGCCGAATATTGTAAATCTGATTTTACCAAAGATGAAAAAAAGAGAATTGCTAATTATATAATGGAGTATCTTAAAAATTACGAACAGGAAAAATTTCCTATAGACAGCTATGGGGTATTAGAAATTATATCGGATAATGTTAAGGCACACAGAGGAAATTGCAGGCAGTCTTTAAAGAATTGTATACTGTCTTCGGATTTATTAAAAAAATATGGCGGAGCTGCAAGAGCGCTGCTTAATGACTCTTACCCCGAAGCATTTAAAACAGTAATGGCAAGCGAGATAGTTGACAATATGTTTAAAAGCAATGGAAGCAATGGAAGGTTACTTTATGAAATGATATACTGTGCTCCGGATGATGTTATAAGAAAAATTATGCAAGCATACGGAAACGAGACCGTTAGTACAATGCTGCAAAATAAACGTTTATTAGAAATGCAATATAAAAAAACCGGCGTTTAAACCGGTTTTTTTATTGCTTATTGTTAAGTAATTAGTACAATCCGGTCGTTCAGGATTGTATAGGTTATGGTGTGGTTTTGACTGGATTGCTTCGTCGGGCTAACGCCCTTCTCGCAATGACGGGACAGTTATAGTATGCTTTTTACTAATCTACGAAACGCGGGCTTTTTCTTCTTCGCTTACGCCTTTAATTGTAAGGTTTACACGTCCTTTTTCATCGATTTTAACAACTTTAACAATAGCTTCGTCACCAACGTTCAGGTGCGGTTCTATTGTTTCTATTCTTTCCTGGCAGACTTGGGAAATATGAACCATTCCGTCTTTGCCCGGCGCAAGCTCCACAAACGCCCCGATAGGAATAATTCTGACAACTTTTCCTTTCATAATCATGCCTTCCTGCGGCTTGAAAGTTAAGTCTTTAATCATTCTTTTCGCAATATCAGCGCCTTCCTGGTCGTTGGACGTAATTGTAACCACGCCGCTGTCCTGAATATCAATTTCCGCTCCGGACGCGTCAATAATTGCCCGGATTTGTTTTCCGCCCGGTCCTATAACAGTTCCTATATCTTCTGTCGGAATTGTCATTGTAAATATTTGCGGCGCAAACGGGGACAGGCTCGCAGAAGGTTTTTCAATTACTTCTCTCATTTTGTTTAAAATATACAGTCTGCCTTCTTTTGCCTGTGCAAGCGCTTTTTTGAGCGTATCGTTCGCAATGCCTTTAGCTTTCATGTCCATTTGCAGGGCTGTAATACCGGTGTCATTACCCGTAACTTTGAAGTCCATATCGCCGAGAAAGTCTTCAATCCCCTGAATATCGGTTAAGACAACAGGTTCTTTACCCGCTTCGGCAATCATACCCATTGCAACCCCGCCAATCATTGATTTGACAGGAACGCCCGCATTCATCAGCGCCATTGAAGACGCGCAGGTTGAAGCCATTGAGGTTGAACCGTTTGATTCCAGAACATCCGAAGTTACACGGATTGTGTATCCGAATTCTTCCTGAGAAGGAAGCGCCGGAATATTGGCGCGTTCAGCAAGCGCTCCATGCCCGACCTCACGTCTGCCCGGACCTCTCATCGGCTTAACTTCGCCCACTGAAAATCCCGGAAATATGTACTTATGCATATATCTTTTTTCGGTTTCAGGGTCAACTCCGTCAAGCTCCTGTTTCATGCCCGGACCTGCAAGCGTTGCAAGAGAAAGAACCTGCGTCTGTCCTCTTGTGAATACCGCTGAACCGTGCGCTCTCGGAATTCCGCCTACTTCACACCAGATTGGACGGACTTCATCGTATTTTCTTCCGTCAGCGCGGACGCCCTCTTCCAAAATCATTGTACGCATAACTTTTTTCTCTGCACTTTTGAATTCTTCCGATACAAAATCTACTCCGGTTTCTTCCATCATTTTTTTAATAGGATGGTCTTCGGAAAGCGCTTCGATTTTTTCTTTAACAGCATCTTTGGCTTTGTCAAGAATTTCCTGTCTGGATGTTCTGTCAAAATTATGGTAAGCTTCATGGATTGAATTAAATGCCGTATCGTTAATTATTTTTTTCAGTTCGGTTGTATCGTACGGGTCAACAAACTTTTCCGGTTCTACTGCGCACTCTTTAGCGAACTTAACTTGCGCTTCACATTGTTTTTTAATTTCAACCAGCGCAAACTCAACCGCTGCCATAATGTCGTCTTCCGTTACAAAGTTGCAGCCTGCTTCTACCATAATTACGGAATCCGCAGTTCCTGCGATTACTATGTCTAAGTCTGACTTATTGGCTTCGTTGTGCGTAGGGTTTGCAATGAATTTTCCTTCTAGACGCGAAACTCTTACCGCGCCGATAGGGCCTTCAAAAGGTGCGCCGGAAAGCATTAACGCATAGGAAGCTCCCAGCATAGCCAGAGTATCAGGCTGGTTCTGCTGGTCATAGCTGAATAACTGCGCTACAATCTGAATATCATTTCTATAACCTTTAGGAAAAAGCGGTCTTATGGGTCTGTCAATCAGACGGGAAACCAGTATGGCTTTTTCGCTGGAACGTCCTTCAGAACGGTTGTATCCGCCCGGAATTCTTCCGATAGAGGACATTCTTTCTTCATAATCAATTAACAGCGGGAAAAAATCTATTCCTGCTCTTGGTTCTTTGCTTACTGTTGCGTGAACAAATAAAACGGTGTCGCCGCATCTTACGGTAACCGAGCCGTTTGCTGTCTGGGCGTATTTGCCGGTTTCAATCGTAACGGTTTTTCCGCCGATTTCAATTTGCTGGCTTTTTACTTCTGGTGTCATAATTTTCTTCTTTCTATGCTTCTTAGCATTTTTTTTATACACTTCTATTTATAAAAAGAATTATAACACAAACAAAAATAGTAAATAGGGGTTAGTAAATAGTGAATAGTAAATAGTAAATAGTGTTGAAAATACTAGTTTCCAGTCTCTAACCCCTAGTCTCTAAATGAGGATGACAGGATGGTTGTTTGACATATATCGATGGTCTTTTTGCTATTTACTATTTACTAACCCCTATTCACTAAATACTATTTACTCTAATACCCTCTTTGCATTCTGACAAAATCCGCGATGTCTTCTTTGGTCAGAGTTTGCCGGATAATAGGGTTATACTGGTAATACATAATACTTTCAACATCATTTGAATGGTTTAAACCGAATGCATGCCCGATTTCATGCAGGATTATATAGTGCAGGGAGCTGTCAGACACCGGTTTCCCGCTTTGCCTGTCTAAAAGTCCGATTTTTATTACGGAATATGCAAGAATTCTGCCGTTGTAAGTCCTTTGTGTTGTTCCGAGCGTATGGTTTGTGTCATCGCTGCTGTCAATAGTGTTTACAAATTCAAAGATTAATGACGCTGCCTTGCGCCGCTGTTCAGGTATGTATTCTACCTTAACCCTGCCGTTTGTCTTCTGAATCCATTCGGCAAAAGCGTCCTTAACAATAAACGCTTTAGGATGCGGCGGAATATAAACCTTTACGGGAAAACTAATATAAGTGTCAGTATATGCGCTTCCGGCATAACAGACATTTGTAATCATCAAAATAAATGCCGTTAAAATTAAGAAATATTTTTGCATGCTTCTAATATAGCATTTTTAGAAGTGCATGTCAAAATTTGGGGGCATTCCGTTCATTTTTTCGTCTTCCGAACGCATAGCTGAGCCGATTGTAAAGCTTTCCGCGAATAATTTATTAATTTTAAAAGCTAAATCCCCGTTAAAAACTTCCTCATTTTCTTCCAGAAATTTAAACAGCGGTTCGGCAGGCGCTCCGGCAATTCCGGCAAGCGTACCTCCGGCAAGTTTCAGGGTCTGCTCTCCGATTTGCGGCACTTTAATATTCATGCCAAACGGTTTATACGGTCTGTTAAATGACGCTCCTGTATCTGCCATTGTATACTCCTTATTCCGGAACCCGGACATCTTTCGTTAACTAATTACATTAGAGTAATCGGCACTTTCCATGTAAAAATTCAATAATTTCAGCTTAAAAGCCGGAAAGATTTACAAATGTTAATATTAGGGAATAGTATTTAGTAAATAGTGAATAGGAAATAGAGTTGAATGGTTGAATGGTTGAATAAGTCTTGGGTAGAGCACAGTGTTATGGGTGCAGGCTCAGCCTGCTCCTCTCCATACGGGAGAGGAAGAATTTCTTAATGAACACGCAGTGTGAATTTAGAAATTCAGGTGAGGGGGCGCAAAAGCGAATAAATCTCGGGTAAAACACAGAGACATGGGTCTTGATGCGTCACTACGGCTCCTTGCCTCGTTTGTCGTGCAGCCTGTCTGCCCCCTCACCCCGCGCGCTAAATTCACTGCGTTCTTTAAAGCGCGCGTACCCTCTCCCGCAGGGAGAGGGTTAAAATACCGGTTTCCAGTCTATAACCCCCTAGTCTCAGCATCTCTTTGTTTTTCCATACGGGAGAGAGCAATGTAAGGAATCAATACAAAGCTGCCGCAGAGAGTATGTTGTTAACTTCAGAGCGCCGCCTAAACCTTCATAGCAAGCGCTTCAAGCGCCATTTTTTCCGCTGCTTCGGAACGCTTCATTGCCTCGTTGAGCACGTCATAATTCTCTCCCTGAAGCTGCGCGGCTGCCGGAGACGGAATATAAGTCCTTACCGGCTCCTGATATTTTTTCTTGCTATCCGCTGTGCTGTCCGCTGCAGAGTTTGCAAACAGCTCAGGGTGTTTAATTTTGTTAATCAAATTAGTCCGGCTCGGGTAAATCTCAGGCTTAACATAATTCGGCGCCTGAGGCTGCGGAGTTGGCGGCTGGGTTGGCTGCGCCGGCGGCGTCTGAACGGTCTGAGCATCAGGAGGTTGATTGGTTTCCGGCTCTTTTGGTTTATCTTCTTCTTTATCCAGCGTAGAGTGTTTCGGACGCCCGAATATAGCATGAGAAGCCTTGACGCCTATTTTATTCAGCATCGGCATAAGCATAAACAGTGCTGCAGCAAATCTCAACACAGAGCCGCCGCCGTTTTTCATGTAATGACCCGGATGACGGAGGAAATCTCCTATTTTAGCTCCAGCCCCGGCCTTAGGATTAAATGCTTTAGTACGATAGCTTCCGAGTGTTTCCAAACCGCCGGTCAGAACTCCCGCGCCCCATTTCAATAACCCTGTAATCGGATTTTTGATATTAGCTTTTTTCATAGCCGTAAGCGCTTTTTTCTCGGCTTTATATGCGTTTTTTGAGGCAAAGCCGGCATTCAGGGCTTTTTCATTAAATGTTTTCAATGCAGCTCTGTAATTTTCAACAGCCTGCTTGCTCATGCCTGCATATTGCATGCCGCCCACCCTGTGCATTAACTGTATAGCAATAGGCATTGTAATAAAGAATCCGACTAATTCAATAAAGCGTTCCGCAAAAGTTCTGCCTTTGTCGCCTTTTTCGGCCTTGGCGGTTTTGAGAACAACTTCCGCAAGAAAGACAGCCTGCATAAGCCGTGCTAACTTACCGCCGGTAACGCCGTTGGTTGCGCCCTCCAACAGCTGGTTTGAAATCTTAGGAAGCCAGCTGCCCAATTTTGTGGTATGAGGGTTTAAGTTTGGCGATGAACCGATAAGTTTATTCGTAAATTCGCTGGCATAAACTTTTCTGCCCAGCATGTAACCTTTAACCTGATTATAGAAATTACCGGATTCCGACACTATGGGAGGTTTTCCGAAAAGTTTTCTAACCCAGTTTACAACCACGTTGTTATCATTAACCAGAATTTTGGAATACATATTTTTCTCAGCTTTCCGGCAGGCTTTAATAATTTCTTCAGGATTACTTTGAATATCTTTAATAAGCTCTGTCATGTGTTTGTGGTTTTTAAACCCGAAAGCTCTTGCCTTGCGGTTTTGCAAAACCTTCAACTGCGCTTCTGTGCTAAGATCCTCAAATTTAGCGATTAATGCGGGGTCTTTAGTTTTGGAAACCAGTTCAAATTCCGCGCTCCGCAAAATCTTAGCTTTTTCAGCTGCCGGCTTTCCTTTCATTTTCGCCTTTATTTTATCAATAAACTGTTTATCCGCGCCGTAGCAGTCGAGGTCCTGCGCATAATTCAAAGGTTTGACGAAATTCTCCGCAACATGCGGGTAATCAAACAGCAGGAAGCCTCTCATACCGTTTGCCTGACCTTGAACCATCTTGTTCGTCGGCTTTGAAGGCGTATCTCTGAACGCTCTTAAAACAGCGACATGCTCAACAATATTCCTGTTTATCCAGCTTCCGAATTTTCTCGTGCCGTTAACCATGCTTTGCGCAAAACCGCCAAAAGGACTGTTTTTAATAGTTTTAGTCAGGTTATCGCCAAAATTTCCGATTTTATACTCAACTGTAGTGTTGTAGGGCCCGCGGCACTTCTCGGCAAACCAATCCATACCTTTGCCCAGTCCCAGCCAAATAGGCAGGGTTAACAGCGCTTGCGGCAGGGGGTTTTCCGTAACGCTTTTTGCCCGCTCTCCGACATAAGAGTCGCCGACGGATTGCTTAACAGCTTCAGGGTTAACCGGAATATCGCCCTGCATAACCGGAGCGCCCGCAATCTGCGCCTGCATCGGCACTTCATAATATGGGTTAATATGATTATTCGGCATAGTTGTCCCCTATTAATTATATAAAAACAATTCTGTATGTAAAATTGCCTTAAATTAGTAAATAGTTTTTAGTAAATAGGAAATAGTGTTGAAAGGTTGAACGGTTGAATAGTTGAAAGGTTAAATACTTGCTCCCTTTGGGAGAAGGTGCCCGGAGGGCGGATGAGGGTTTTATTGATTTTTAAGTGAATAGGTGAATAAGTGATTAGGACTGGCAAAATCACATCATCCTCCCCCCTGCCATGCTGAACTTGTATATTATTACCTTAATTAAATTTGAAGAAGTAAATGAAATAGCCAACCTTCCGGGATATGATATTGATTTTAGAAAATGTGTCCGGCGGGGAATTTTCCCGCCCTGACAAATTCACCTGAAAATTCCGCCGGCAGCGCTTTTGGGAATATGCTCTCCGTTAATGTATAATTCGTCTTCAGGTGAAATAGAGATTGTTTCAAATGTTGCTTTTAAATCGTCCAAATCTGCCATGTACTCCCAGTTTTTGCATTTCCCAAATGCTACAACAGTGTAAGTATCATCTTCTTTCGAGTAAAATATGTGGGTTTCACCGAATTCTTGCTGATGCTTCCTGAAAATTGAGATGTTTGGGCAATTTTTTATCATCTTATTTTTTATCTTGTC
>JAISCP010000142.1 GCA_031265495.1 Heliobacteriaceae bacterium
ACTGAGGAAAGCCTTGCATGACGCCGTCAGACAGCCCCCCCCCCCCCCCCGAAAGTGGTGCTACACCTGCATTACAGCCGTTTCCAAATACTTCTCTCATAACCATTCCTCCTTCTTCAATTATCACAGCAGAATTATACAACATTTAGACAAATATTGTCAAATGTTATATAAAAATACCATTAGAGACTAGGGGTTAGAGACTAGTATCTTTTCAACCATTCAACCTTTCAACTATTCAACTAGTTTAGCTATACCTCTTATTCACCTATTCACTCCTATTATTAAGTTTTTTGCAATTATATAAAATAAAAAGTATAATAATAAAAAGAATTCTTCGGGCAAAAATACTACACCCGAAATTACGGAGAAAATATGACACGAATTCGACGGTTAAATTGTTCTGATGCACCCAAAATTAAGAAAATAATTTCTTACCTGGACGACAGCGTTACAAAAGCTCTGGCAGGCGAAGCTTTTACCCGGCTACAAGCGTTTCTGCCACTGAAATATAAATTTGCGCCCGAATCTTTCGTACTGGTCGATAAGGAAAACATTCTGGGGCTTATAACCGCAGTTCCCGCAGCCGGAAACCATTACAAAATAAATATTATACGGCTTGCATTTCGGCAGAACCACTATGAAGCGGGAAAGCAGCTTGTGGAATTTGTTATAGCAAAATACGGGGCAAGAGGAGCAGTGTCTTTTACTGTTTCAATTGACGTTTCCCACAGCGAACTTGCCGATTTGTTTATATCAGGATGCGGTTTCAGGCAATGTTCAAGCGAATCTTTGTGGAAAATAGACAACGCTGCTCATTCAAAAGAAAATCTTCTGCCGTACAGAACCAGCCAAAAATCAGATGCAAAAAACATCAGCATACTGTACAATAACGAACTAATCAGCCATTTCCGGCCATCGCTTGATAGGAAAAAACAAGAGTTCCAGGAGCCGCTTTTCACCGGGTTAACAAATTTTTACAAAAACGGCTATGTACTCGAAAACAACAACAGCTTAATTTCATGCCTGTCCGTAACCACAACCGATAACAAAAATTTTGTAATTGATATTAACAACAGCTGCGAAATATCTTATGATGAGATTATCAGCTTTGCAGTAAACGAAATCATGCGGCGTAATAAGAATTTTCAGGCTTTTGTCAAACTTAAAAACTATACCGCCGGCGCAGCGCATTTAGAAAAATACTTACAGGATAAAAGCTTTAAATGTGTGCGGACACAATTAATTCTGGTAAAAGATTTTTACAAACCGGTTAAGCAGCCGGAAAACAGTCTTCAGGTGTTTTTGTTTGGCGAAAGCGCTTTAGAAGCTCAAGGGTAAGACTTTTTCGTTCCACTCGGGACTTCCATGTTCGCTTTGTGAACCGTTCAACTCTATTTCCTATTCACTAAAAATTATGGTAATAACATACAAGTTCAGCATGGCGGGGAGGGAGTTCATTCCCAATAGGAACATAACAAAATAGTGTAAACTTGTATATTATTACCAAAATTATTTACTAACAAACTACCACGGATAGTCGTCCTTAATCTCCCAGCCGTCATGCATTATAAGACCACCGCAATAATACCCTTTCCCGCCTGTGTTACAGCTGTAGCCCGGTGTTCCGTTGGCATCTCCGCCGTTAATTAATATATCACGAGTGAAATTATCATAAGTTTCAGCGGTTATTGGCGTTAACCCGGTACCAGCCATTATAAGTCCCTGACGAACATAATCTCCAAAGCCCAAATCAAACCTGAATTGGTCTTTTCCCACAGTGTTCGGAGCTTTCATCCCATTAACATCAAGATACATGACAATATAGTTCTTAGAAGGAAAATTTGTAAATAATATTGAAGTTCCGTCCGTCAATACATAGGCGGTACCGTCATTGTTTATATGGTCATTGCCGGAACCGTTTAACAGCTTACTTTCTGCAAAGCCGCAGTCAGCAATATCCGTTTCACAGGATTTAATGACCCTGAAATAAGGCAGATAATATTTGTGCAAAAATTCTGTCAAAGCTGCTTTCCCGGCGCCGTTTTTTGTCCAGCCGGACGGCTCGCCGTTATCGGCTTCTGACAGTTTGCTTGCCTGGCTTAAAACGCTGTAAGCTTTTTGCAAGTGTACAACGGTCTGTTTTTTCTTATAATTTCCTATCAATGCAGGCATGGTTAATGCCGCAACAACACCTATTATACTGAGGGTTATCAATACCTCTGCCAGCGTAAAAGCTGTTCGGGCAGAATCATGTCTGTTTAACATCTTTTTTATACTCATATTACCTCTTTTATAATCTATAAATCATTATATATATTATAAACATCATAATGATTATTTGTCAAATAAGCTAGTATAATGTTATGGAAAGAAATAAGATTATAAAGCTTTTTGCAAGTAATTTAAGAGCGGAGCGCGCCCGTAACAATTACACACAGGAATATCTGGCGGAAAAAGCCGACATTACACAAGAGTATCTGGCGCGTCTGGAGGGTGAAAAATATTCCCCCTCATTGGTTGTAATTGTCAATCTGGCAATAGCCCTCAATGTTAATGTTGATAAACTTATACCTCTTGACGAATTTTTGTGCTAGAATTAAGGCATGTTCAACACGGAAACAATCTATGATGTGGTAATATTTTCCACAGGCGACACAAAAGCCGGCACTAAAATGGGTAAATTGCAGCTTAAAGACCCTGCCGACGGCTCGCTTCTGAACTGCATTCTCTGGGAAGAAACCCTGAACAGAATGGACAGCAAAATTTTCCGTTGCGGTAACCAGGTTCGTATAGTTTCCGCTACCTTTAACGAAAAATTTAATAACTGCCTTATATCCGCCCTTGAGCTTATAAAAGAAGCTAAAACAGGACTCAGCCCGGCAGAACGTAATCTGGCGTTTGAAAAATTAACCGCTTATTTTGAAAAAATCAAAAACGATAAACTGCGCAGCTTTATGAAGGATTATTTCAAAAAGCACGAAGAACAGATTAAAACCGCACCCGCCGCAAAGCTTATGCACCACAACTACATCGGCGGACTGCTTATGCACACGCTTGAGTGTCTTCAATATGCCGAAGCAAACATGGCCGTGTCTGATTTTAAATTTAACACGGACGAAATTCTTGCGGCATGTATTCTGCACGACATCGGAAAAATATTTGAATATACAATTGACCTCGAAAGCGGTTTGACAGAGTATGACGAAAACTTCAGGAAAGAGTGGATAAGCCATTCGCAATACGGGTTTTCAATATGTATGAACGAAGGATTTAAAAATATTGCCAGAATGATTGCCGCGCATCACGGCAGAACAGACTGGGGCGCAATTATTGATCTTAACCAAAAAGATTTGGAACCGGAGCTTTATTTCCTGCACCTTATTGACAATTTGTCCGCAAAATTCGGAAAAATCAGCGCCGCACAGCTGGAAGAATAACAGGCGTCGGAGTTTATCCGTTTGTAAAGCTTTTAACACAAAAATTTACGTTATGAAACATTTTAAGTTTTTCTAAAATCTTCATGTTAAATTATAAATATTGAGTCAGTCAGATTAAGGAGATTATTGGATGTCTGAATACCTGAGTAAGGAAGAGGTTAAACAATGGAGAAGTTCATTAGAAAAAATTACACTGGAGGAATACGCTGCCAGATTAGGGAAAAAAATTGAGCAGATAAAACCGACTAAAGATATTGTGGATATTGTTTTGCAGGGAAACCCCGTTTCACCGGACCGGGTTCAGCTGCACACAGAACGCTTGGACACAATTGCAGACCGCGCAATGTCAAGAGAAAAAGAAATTTCGTCCGCGTCGTTTAATAAGTCTGCGAATTTGCCTAAAACAGAAAAAGCTAAAGTTAAAGCTGAAAATCTGCGTGAAGAAGTCCGGATTGCCTTCAAAAAAGCATTGACCGAACGCGAACAAAGGGTTTTCGACCATCTGCTTCAAAATAACGGCAAAATTGTTTATGCCAAAGATTTAGCGGCGCTGCTGGATTTACCGAGAGATTACATTTACAAATATATCAAAAACCTGCGTACGAAAATTGAGGGAGACAACCTGAAAAACGCCGACAAAAGCGGCTTTGTACTGACAGTTAGTTAAATGGCGTCTAAATAACGTAAATCCTTGCGGCATCAGGCGCAACGCATTTGTTACAAATTTTCGGGCAGCTGGTATAGTTTTCAGTGAATAGCTCCTTTCTGTGTGTCGTCCCTGAAATAAATTCAGCATGACAGGAAGATTATGGCTGGTTTTTAACAATCCTATTTACTAATAATCATGTAACTAATTACTTGACATGTACAGCAATGACGAACCTTAAAATTTCAGGTAGAACCCAATGTAATGGGTGCAGGCTCAGCCTGCCTCTCTCCCTACGGGAGAGAGAACAAACACTTAGCAAAACCGCAGGTTGAGCTTAGTGTTTGGAGTGAGGGGGCAGGCACCCATTACATGTATTCTATCCGAGATTTATTCGGTTTTGCGCCACCTCACCTGAATTTCTAAATTCACACTACGTGTTCATTAAGAAATTCATCCTCTCCTGTAAGGAGAGGTCGTTAACCATTCAACCTTTCAACTTTCTTTCCTACTCGCCTAATCACTTAGTCACTTAACCATTTATTCCGCATAAAAAAAAGCCGGCTTTTGGCCGGCGTATTACTTTTTAAAGTAAAGAGGTGATGATTATATTAGGAGTTTAGATAGTAGCCTTGTTAAGGGCTATTTGGGGAGCGATATTCGCTCCGGCCGCTTTGTAAAGACCGATATAGTCCACAAAGCATTCTATTTTCTGCTGCGTTACAATCTTATCCATCACAAGTATATTTTCCTTATTCTGGATTAAATCCAGTTTGGAAATAGTCCCCTGATTGTAACGATTTTTGTTATAACTGTATTCAACTTTTTCAAACTGCGCTTGTTTAAGCGTCAAACGCATTTTTTCCTCATCTGATTTAATTGACGCCATAGCGTCATTGACTTCCTGAATAGCTGTCAGGTTAGTTTTGTAGTAATTCTGCAATATCCGTTCATATTGGTGTTTTTTAAGTTTCAGATTTGCTGTCTTAGCTCCGCCCGTAAACACAGGAAGCATAGCGCCTGCAGCTAATGCCCCTATCATGTTCGATGTAGTAAAAATACTACCGAAACTATTGGCATTAAATATAGCTAAGCCTGTTAAATTTATAGACGGCAGGAATTCTTTTTTTGCTACACGCACATCAAGACCGGCTTTTTCAACCATTTTCTCCGCTTTAAGGTAATCCGGTCTTTGCATAATCACTTCAGATGAAATCTCATTAGGGATTATGCTCGTAAACCTTAAATTATCAAGGTTACTGCGCACCAGCCTGCCGGAATTTTCGGGGTTTTCGCCAATGAGCACGGCTAACTGATTTAAAAGTATGTCTCTTTGTTTTTTAAGCTCCAGCAAATCAGTAACGCCGGCTGTGTAAGCCTTATCCGCCTTAATTGTATCCGCTGTGGATGTTAATCCTTCTTTATTTCTTAATAACATTAATTCATGAATATTCTTTCTTGATGAAACTATTTCTTCCTGTAATGTTATCATCTTATCAAGTTTTACGATATTCAGGTAGGTGGTTCCGACAGCGCAGGCAACCGAAATATACGCAGCGCGCTCGTCAAAGCGGGAAGCTTCATGCAATTTTCTTACAGCTTTGGTTTTGTCATGGTTTTTAAGAAAAATATCCGCCTCGTACTGTGCAATACCCGGAGTAACGAAATTCCAATCAGTACCGAGTACGGGCGCTTTTACATAAGCTGTATTAAAACCGACGCTCGCTTTGGGTAATTCATTAGCGAACTGCAGTTTTATATTCTGGTAATACTCGTCAACAGTAATTGAAGCCATTTTAAGGTCATGGTTATTTAATACGGCTTTTTCAATATAAGCGTTCAGTACGTTGTCGTTAAAATTTTTCCACCACTGAAGATTTACGTAATCATTATAATAATCATTACTTACATTTTCTTTATGAGGCATGCCTTTAAATGCTCTTTGTTCTGTAACAGCATAAGCCGGTAAATTTCCTAATATACTGATTAATACTGCTGAGGCTAAAATTTTCTTCAATTTTTTGTCATCCTTTATCTTTATTTATTATACAACAAAATTCTAACAAGTACATGTTAACATGCATTTGTTTCAAATGCAACAAATATTTTTTGAAACATAACGAAAATGTTACAAAATTATAATATTTCTTGTTAACACAGGTCCTAATATATTATAATACAAAAATGGTAAATTATGCCAGAAATAATTATACTAGTAGTGTATTTTACAGAATACAGGTGGTAGCCAGATATTGCCGGGCAACCAGTCTATTGTTCTTTGAAAATCTTACTGATGAAATAGCTATGGATGAATTTACAATTCTTAACATTTTGGCGTTAAACCCGCAGCTCTGTCAAAGAGATTTAGCAAAAGTTATTTTTAAAGACCGGGCAACAACCGGAAGGCTTCTGAATTCTCTGGAAGCTAAAGGATTTATTGCCAGACATGCAGATACGAGAAATAACAGATTAATACGAAAAATGGATATAACAGATAAAGGTGAAGAGATTTTAAATAAATTACAGCCGATAATTGATAAAGCGACAAAATTATTTGAGACGCAGTTTGACCCGGAAGAAATTGAAGTTGTGAAAAAGTTTTTGGTAAAAATGCGTGATTATTTGAAAAAGAACAGGAAGATGTAGAAAAGGATTTATGAACTATGTTATATAAAAGATACGTTATACCCGCGATACTTGCTGTTATCATTGCTGCATTCGGAATTGTCATACATGACATGCTGATGTTTGAAAGCACAGATGACGCTTACGTTGATGTCACTACGGTTCAGGTTGCCCCAAAGGTTTCCGGACAAATTATTGAGGTTATGGTCAAAGACAACCAACGGGTTAAGGAAAATGATTTTGTTGCACAGATTGACCCTATTGACTATAAACTTCAAATGCAGCAAGCATCTGCGCGTTACGAGCGGGCATTGTCAAACCAAAAAAATGCTCGGGCGAATTTTGACGTTGCAAATGCTGATTTAATCCGGTATAAAAACTTATACGCTTCCGGCGCTGTCTCAAAACAGACGCTGGACGCTGCGCAGGCGAAATTCACCAATGCTGATGAGGCGCTGCTGTCCAAAGGCGGAGGAAAAGTTGCCGATTTGGACATAAAAGAGCTTAAAGCCCTGAAAGAGCAGGCGGAATTGAATTATTCCAGAACATCTGTGCAGGCTCCGATTAGCGGAACTGTTACAAACAGACGTGTGGAAAAAGGCATGCTCGTTGCTGCCGGAACACCTCTGTTTACGATTGTGCCTGACGAGGTATGGATTACGGCGAACTTCAAGGAAAACCAGATACGGCACATGAAGCCCGGACAGGAAGTTGAGATTAAAGTTGATACTTATCCCGATAAAGTTTTCAAAGGAAAAATTGACAGTATTCAAAGAAGCTCCGGCGCAAAATCAAGTCTTTTTCCGCCGGAAAATGCCGTTGGTTCTTTTGTAAAAATAGTTCAGCGCATACCGGTAAAAATAGTTTTCACCGAAAAGATTGACCCTGATGTATACACTATTGTGCCGGGCATGTCAGTGGTGCCGAAAGTAAAAGTAAAGTAAAGGCCGGATAGTTTGCATTCTCTGCGCAAGAGGATGAAAACTCGGGGGAGACACAAAGAACTTGAGTGAAATAAAAAAAATTAATCCCTGGATTACTATAATCCCTCTAATGATTGCAGTGTTTACTTATGTTTTGGACAGCACTATCGCAAGCGTTGCACTGCCTTATATGGCGGGAAGCTTTTCGGTTACGCGCGATGAGAGTATGTGGATTTTAACCAGTTATATGATTGCGTGCGGAATTATGGTGCCTATGGTTGACTGGTTTTGCAAACTGTGCGGACGCAAGGCTTTTTTCATAATCAGCGTTCTTATTTTTACGACAGCGTCAATGTTGTGCGGAATGTCGCACAATATTGAAATGATGATATTTGCCCGTATTTTACAGGGCGCCGGCGGCGGCGGAATTTTGCCGATTGTGCAGGCGATTATGATGGAAACTTTTGAGGGTAAAGAAAGACCCAAAGCAATGGCCGTTTTCGGGCTGGGAGTAATCCTTGCGCCGGTTATCGGTCCGACGCTGGGCGGGTGGATTACCGATAACTGGGCCTGGCCCTGGATTTTTTATATAAATGTTCCGCTGGGATGTATTGCAGCAATACTGTCCAAAAAATTAATCTTTGACCCGCCTTATGCGAAAAAACAAAAGGATTTAAAAGTTGACGTAAGAGGGTTTTTGTACCTGACCGTCTGGCTTGTAACCCTGCAGGTTGTGCTGGATAAAGGCAATAACGCGGATTGGTTTAATGCGGACTGGATATGCTGGACAACGCTCGTATCGGTTATTGCGGCGGCGCTGTTTTTCCGCTCCCAGATAAAATATAAAGATACGCTGGTGGATTTGTCGGTGTTTAAGGACAAGAATTTCTCAACAGGAACGTTCATTCAGGTTGTCGTGCAGGGTGTTTTGTATTCATCGCTTGTTCTTCTGCCGCAGTTTTTGCAGGGAATGATGGGCTATAATGCGTCTTTGAGCGGTTTGGCTATAATGCCGCGCGGAATCGGCTCGTTAATTTCCATGTCGATTTGCGGCGTAATCGCAAGTAAATTGGACGGCCGCTGGCTGACAGCGGCAGGGCTTGCAATGGTCGGGGCGGCAAGTTTAATTTTCGGGAGTTTGAACCTGCAAATCGCAAGTATAAATATTGTAATACCTAACTTTATAATGGGATTTGGTCTCGGGCTTGCAATGATACCGCTGATTTCGATTACGGTACAGACTCTGAAAAACGAACAAATGACAAATGCCAGCGGGTTGAACAATTTACTAAAAACCATTGGCGGCGCAATCGGAACTTCGCTTGTAGCAACCATGCTCACAAGGTTTGCGCAAATCCACCAGTATATGATGGTTAAACATCTTAGTGAATTAAATCCAGAATTTGTTCGGAATGTTCAGGCAATGACAGCGGTATTTTCGCGGATAGCGCATCCTTCCGACGCAAATTATATGGCAAATTCATTAATTTACAAACAGCTTTTGCAGCAGGCAACTCTGTGGGCATTTATGGACGCGTTCAGGCTGATAGGAATAGTATGTTTTCTGGTAATACCGTTGGTGTTTCTGTTGAAACCTTCCGATAACTCCGCACAATCATCTGCTCATTAGGGACCGGGGGTTAGAGACCGGAAACCGGTATCTTTTCAACTTTTCAACCCTATTTACTATTTACTAATAACTATTCCCTAACATTTATGTTATAATGGTTTTGAAAGGGAACTATATAACCAGTCAATATAAACCATATTGTCATTCCGGGCCTGACCCGGAATTTATCCATTTTAATTAAGTACAAAAAGTCCCTTTTGAAAGGATACAAATGTTTAAAAAAGTTTTAATTTTATTAGCTGCAGCAATATTTTTTGCAGCAAGTGCGTATGCTGATACGTATAAAAGTTTGAGCAGTTACAAGGCGTACGCGCAGAAAACATTCAGTAAAAATTTGGATTTTGTTATTAAGCAGCAAAAGGAATTTTCCGTTATATTTATAATTAATAAAGACGGCTTGCTCAAAAATATCCGAATGCTTAAATCCGCAGGAAGCAGCTTGGACGCAGAAATAACGGAAGCTCTCGGCAATACGGAATTAGATCCTATTCCGTCCGAATTTAATAAAAAAGAAATATATTATAAATTTGGTTTCAGCCCCAATACAAAAAGCAGAGAAATTTTGAGTTATGAAAGAACAGCCCAGAATATAGCCATGCAAAACATACCGGTTGCCCGTTCGCGCAGATCAAGAGAAATATGGTTTAATTTAACGGTTGACTGCGACGGGATTGTACAAAATGTGGAAATTTTAGGGTCTTCCGGTTCGGGCAAATATGATAATGAAGTTACTAAGGCAATGAAATCGCTCAATTTCCCTCAGTTTTATGAGAACATGAAAGTTGATACCATAGAAATTCCTATCCGCGCTGATAAACATCAATAATAGGGAATAGTTATTAGTGAATAGTGCTTAGTAAATAGTAAATAGGAGTGATTAAGTGAATAGGAAATAAAGTTGAAAGGTTAAAGGGTTTAAAGGTTGAATAAATTTCAGGTAGAACCCGGTGTTTTGGGTGCCACGCTATGCCTGACCCTCTCTACGGGAGAGGGTCAATTTTTCATTGATATGTCATTGCAAATAGTATTGTTAAAAACCAGCCATAACCATCCTGTCATGCTGAACTTGTTTCAGCATCTGCCTTCTGTACTGGGAAGTAAAGCTTAAAGGTATTGAATCCTTTTGTAGTCAGAACCTGAAACAATCCGGTCGTTCATATTGTATAGGTTATGGTGTGCTTTTGTCCTGCGCAGATGCTGAAACAAGTTCAGCATGACAGGGGTGCGATGAGGCGTCAAATTTAGGAATTACGAGAAATTGTTGTCTTGTTAAAAATCATATAACTAATTGCTTGACATGTACAACAACGATGAAGCAATGAGAAGTTAACACTGCCTGATAGCGCCGTAATCAGAACTTTTTGAGCCGTGCGTAAGACGCGTCCATAGCTTTTTTTCCGAGTTTTCCGAAATCAATTGTGTACATAATACTTTCGCCTATTTGGGTTACATCTTCTATGTGTCCGACACCGAGCTTTTCATGGAAAACCCGCTCGCCTTTATTAAAAACATATTCAACGGACTTAGCTTCCTGCAATTTGCGTTCGCGCTCCTGTTTTGCCAGAAGCTCGTCTTTATCTTTCTTCTTTTTTTCCTCAAGCATGCGCTTTATGGCATTGTCTTTAAAGAAATCCGCAACTTTTTCTTCATCACGGCGTTTGTTATCAGCGGACTTGACCAAGACGGTACGCTGCGCAGTTTTCGCGGGAGCGGGCGAGCCATGCTTTTGCGGGGCAATAAATCCTTTGCCAAACCCTGAGGAAGGCATAACATAACCGTTTCGGTCTGTCTGAACCGCAGAGTATGAATAATCCGTTTTACCGGTTTTAGCCTTTGATACGGCATTTCTGAAAGTGGAAGAGTTGTGCGATGAACCTTCAAAGCTGATGGAATTTACTAATTGCGGCGGAATTTCTTCAATAAATCTGCTCGGATTGTAATATTTATATTCTCCCCACATTTGACGGCGTTTTGCGGACAGAAGATACAGTCTTTCTTCCGCGCGCGTAACCCCGACATACATCAGGCGGCGTTCTTCCTCAAGTTCTCCGGCATTGCCGAAAGTACGCTGGTGCGGGAAAACTCCCTCATCGCAGCCTGCAAGAAAAACTTCCGGGTATTCAAGTCCTTTTGCGGAGTGAAGGGTCATTAAAGTTACGTTATTGCTGATATTTTCCAGCCCGTCAATGTCCGACACAAGCGCTACCTGCTGTAAAAATTCACCGAGCGGGTTGTCCGTATCCTCCGGCTCAAACCCGCCCGCAACATTTACCAATTCCTGCAAGTTTTCAATATCAGCTTCGGCTTCGGGAGTATTTTGAAGCTGCAATTGGGCAAGATAACCTGTTTTTTCAATAACCAGAGTTACAAATTCATGCAGGCCGCAGGTTTTAACCGCTGTCTGAAATTTTTCAATTAAGCTTGCGAAATCTTTCAATTTTGATTGAACTTTTATTGACAGTTCGGACTCGTCAATTCTCTTAATTGCCTCAAACAGGTTTATATCTTGTGAATTGGCAAAGTCTGCCAGAGATTTCACAGTGGTATCGCCGATTGCGCGTTTCGGAACATTTATTATCCGCCGCAGACTTTGTGAGTCATCTGTGTTATAAATAAGGCGCAGGTATGCGATTATATCTTTAATTTCTTTGCGGTCGTAGAATTTCAGCCCGCCGTAAATCCGGTAAGGAATTCCTGCGGCGATAAGCGCTTCTTCAAGCGCGCGGGACTGGGAGTTTGTACGGTACAAAACCGCGTAACGGTTATAGTTTCCGCCGGAGTCTTGTTTGATTTTGCCCGCAATAAAATTTGCCTCATCAGACTCATCCTGCGCCTCAAAATAGTCAATAAGCTCCCCATCGCCTTTTTGGGAGTACAGAACTTTGTCTACACGTTCGTTGTTGTTTTCTATAATTGCATTTGCCGCGTTCAAAATATTGGCGGTCGAACGGTAGTTCTGCTCAAGCTTAATAACTTTTGTATTACTAAAATCTTTTTTAAAATTCAGGATAATGGTGTAATCCGCTCCTCTCCAGCTGTATATTGACTGGTCTACATCCCCGACAACGCACAATGAACGGTCTGCGGAAGAGCCGGAAGGGGGGGGGGAATTATTTGTATAAAGCAGGTTCACCAGCTTGTACTGCGCCATGTTCGTGTCCTGATATTCATCCACCATAATATGTTTAAACCGGTTGTGATAATACTCGCGGACCTGTGCATTTTGTTCAAGAAGCTTCACTGTCAGCAGAAGCATGTCGTCAAAATCTATTGCGTTATTGTTGCTCAGGGCATTTTCATACTCCTCAAACACAGCCGCAATCTTTTGCGAACGAAAATCACGCGCAAAAGTCGCAAAGCTGTAAGCATCCTGCATTTTGTTTTTTGCGTTTGAAATAACGGACTTAATCAACTTAGGCACGTAAATTTTCTCATCAAGATTAAGCTTTTTCACAGCCTGTTTGATTACGGCAACGGAATCGCCTTCATCGTATATAGTGAAGTTTTTATCAAGTTTTTTACCGGACTTAAACGAGTAGTTTTCAATATTTTCCCTCAAAATCCGTCCGCAAATTCCGTGAAAAGTTCCGACCCACATATATTTAACAGTATTTTCGCCCAATATTATCCCGAGCCTTTCTTTCATTTCTCTGGCGGCTTTATTGGTAAAAGTTACTGCAAGAATATCGTGCGGCCTGATGCCGTTTTGGATTAGATAAGCAATCCGCGCGGTAAGTACGCGGGTTTTCCCGCTGCCTGCGCCGGCAAGGATTAAAAGCGGTCCCGAAACGGTTTTTACCGCTTCAACCTGCTCTTCGTTAAGATTATCCGGTATATTTTCCATGCTTATCCCTTTGAAAGGTTCCCCTTATTACCCCTTCCCAAAATAAAAATTTTGTGGTATAATCAGCATACTTTAAAAGTGGTTTATTTGCAATTAGAAAGTAGTAGAAATTATGGTAGAAATTATGAATTTTAGCGGTGAACGCGAAAAGCCTTCAATAACTGTTCCGGTTGACGATTTGGATACAGCCCCTGACACGGTTGATGAACTGGCAATGGAACTTGCTACCATACATCAGTCCGCGAAAAGGATTGCGATTATCGGAAGCCGCAACCTTCCGATTACGCACCAGCAAATGATTGAAATATTAACTGCCGCGCTTGTCACGCAGGGAAGCACCATAATTACTTCGGGAGGGTCTTCTGGAACCAATGCGGCGGCAATACGCGGGGCAATGAAATCTAATCCCGATAAGTTGAAAGTTATTCTGCCGCAGACAATCGGACAGCAGCCAAGCGATGTGCAAAACCAGCTTATAGGGGTTCCCAATATTGTAGAGCATCCTGACAGAGCTATGATGACTCTTGCGGACGCTTCAAGAGTCTGCAACAGAGAAATTATTGACGACTGCAATCAGCTGATATGCTTCCTGTCCCATACCAGCAAAACGCTGCACAGCGCTGTGCAGTACGCTGAAGAAGGGCATAAGGTTATTACTGTGTTTTATCTGGATTAAGCTATATTATAATGTTATAAGTATTTGTACCGCTTTCAAATTCGTTTGGTACTATGATTGGATTTATTGGCATAATCTTCCTTTCTTTAGATTTCATTATTTTTTTAAAGCCGCTTGACAAGTGTAACCAAATTGGTTATAATATAAATATGATTAAATCTTTCAAGCATAAGGGACTTGAACAATTTTTTAAAACAGGTTCCTTAAAAGGTATTCAGGCAATACATCAAAACAGGCTTTTATTTATACTTCAATATTTGAATGAAGCAAAAATTATTGAAAATTTAGAAGTTCCGTCTTTCAGACTGCACCGGCTGAAAGGTGATTTGAAAGGCTTATGGTCAATAACTGTTCAGGCAAACTGGCGTGTTACCTTCAAGTTTGAAAACGAAAATGTTTATATAGCAGATTATCAAGACTATCACTAGAAAGGACAGATTATGGAAATGTACAACCCTCCTCATCCCGGACAAATGTTAAATGAACTGTATTTGAAAGAATATAACATATCTGTTGCAAAGGCCGCGCTTATGCTTGGTTTAAGCCGTAAGCATCTGTCTAATATCATAAACTGCAAGGTGCCTGTTACGCCGGAAGTTGCTTTAAAAATCGGCAAGTGTTTTAATGTTGACGCTGACTTATGGATGAGATTTCAAACATCCTACAATATGTGGCATGCAAAGCAAACAGTAAACTTGGATAATGTACAGGTTATGAATGGTTAGTTTCAATTTTGGTAGTAATATACAAATTTACAAAAACATTCAACAACCTGCGCGTCATCCCTGAAACAAGTTCAGGATAGTTGTTCGGCATATACTGACGGTCTTTTTGCTCTTTCCTGTTCACTTAGTCACCTATTCACTTACTAACCTTCAATTTTTGTGTTATAATAGCAGAGATGAGCGATTTATTAAAACAACTTACCGGCAAAAATAAAAACGATTACGAGCAGGCAGCCCGTCATCTAATCAACACCCCTGATGTTGAACTGTTTAAAGAACTGGTCGAAAATGACTCTTTTCTGTTTGATTTTGTTAAACAAAATGTTGCAGACAGGATGGGTAATGCGGTAAACGACAGTAATTACCTGAATTTGTTACAATTTTTGAAGTCTTATTCGCCGTCTTATGAAGAAGTTATTATACTAAACCTTGTTAAGCGCGCTGACGAAGATTTAACCGATGAAATGCTGGAAAAACTGGAAAACGGCACGATTGATGAACAAACCTACGCCGCTAAATATTTTTCTTTTATAAAAGACCCTCTGAGCGCTCCGTTTCTGAAAAACAGAGCGTACGGCAGCAGTGAGTGTTTAGTGTTTAATTCCGCACAAGCGCTTGCGGCACAGGGAGATACAGAGTCTTACCATGACGCCTTACAGAAGCTCAAATCGGAAGATGAGTTTGAAAAGCTTGCCGCCGTGAAGTTTCTGGCGGCTTACGGCAATAAAGATGCGGCCGCGCCGGTTATTGAGGCAATGAAAGAGTCTCCTCTTGCCGAAAACATTGCCGGCGAACTTCCTTATCTGGAAAAAATTCTAAACCTTGGCTTTGAAGACGCCCTGCTGGTTACGAACAATATAATCAACGGTCTGGGGGAAATTCTGGAGCTCTGTACAGTACTCGACTTCGGGTTGTATGAAGTTCTGGAAAGCTTTATCAAAAGTCGCGATGAGTCTGCAGTGACACTTTTGAATGCAATAGACAAATTTGAAACACTGACTGAAAATGATGAGTATATTTTTGACGAAGACAAGGAAACCAAAAACGAAATATACGATATTAAGAAGCTTCTTCACGGGCTGAACAGGAAAGATTTGCTCAAACATGTTAACACCGAACTCCGCGAGGACAGTCCGTTTGTTTATACCGCGCTGGAATTTGCCACAGATTTGTGCGCCGTAAGGGAACTCCTTAAATCAGGCAATCAAACGCTAATCCTGAAAACTGCGGAAGTTTTGAAAGCATTGGGCAACCTTGACGAATCGACAAAAACAGTTGCAATGCTGAAAGTTACGGACGGGAATATAAAATCAATTATCAGGGCATTATGAATGAGAAAACATTAAATTCAGAACTTAAATATCATGGCAAAATCATGGACATTTACCGGGACGAAGTTGAGTTGTCCGACGGCACAAAAAGCATACGAGAAGTAGTCAAAAAACCCGATGCCGTTGCAATTGCCGCGTTGAAAGGCAAAAATATCCTTATGGTCCGGCAGTTCCGCTACGCAGTGAAGCAAGCTATGCTTGAAATTCCCGCCGGTAAAATTGACGATGGGGAAGCGCCTTTTGATTGCGCCGTAAGAGAACTGGAAGAAGAAACAGGATACATTGCAAAAAACTGGCAGCCGCTCGGTTTTATTTATGTTTCTGCAGGTTTTACCAACGAAAAAATTTATCTTTTTCTTGCCGAAGACCTGACTTATAAACAGGCAAAACCGGACGCGGGAGAAATTCTTGAATGCGGTGAATACTCTCTTGAAGATATTCGGGCTATGATAAAGGCAGGAGAAATTAACGATGCAAAAACGATTTGCACGCTCATGCGCACGGTTGAAAGGTTGAACAGTTGAAAGGATTAAACTACTCTGAGGGCATTAGTAACAAATTATTAATTCGTCATTGCGAGCGCAGCGAAGCAATCCAGAAAATCCAGTCAAAAATGTTGATTCTACTGGATTGCCGCGTCGGGCTGACGCCCTCCTCGCAATGACGTGTCAATAGTCTCTAACCCCTAGTCTCTAATAAAATTAGTTGAAAGGTTGAATAGTTGAAGACAAAAAAAATTAAACTTATTGCAACAGACATTGACGGCACTATTATGGACCGCAGTTTTGAATGCAGTCCGGGCGTGAAAAATTGTATTAAAAAACTTACGAAAGAAGGGATTAAGGTTGTCCTTGCCACCGGCAGAATGCATGTTGCCGCAGCTCCGGTTGCAAAACAGCTCGGGCTTGATACTCCGGTTATTTCATATCAGGGCGGACTGATTAAACAGCAGGACGGCGCAACGCTTTATGAAAGAAACCTCGACACATCTGCGGCCGCTGAGATTATCAGGTGGGCAAAAGGAAACAATATCCACTTAAACCTGTATATGGAAGACAAACTCTATGCAGAGCGCGACACTGAAGCAATCCGCCGCTATACCTGCGAACGCTCGGTTCCGTACAGTATCTGTGAGCTGGACAAAATAGAATTAAAGAATGTAAATAAAATACTTGCGATTGATTTTAAAGACATACAGCGTGTAACAAGCTGGGTTAATTATTTACGTGAAAATTTCCCGCAGCTTTATATAATCAAATCCAGTCCGTATTTTTGCGAAATATCAAACCCTGAAGCCACAAAAGCTTATGCGGTTGAGTTTTTAAGGCAGCGCTGGGGTATTGAAAAGGATGAAGTTCTTACAATCGGCGACCAGGATAATGATATAGAGCTTTTGAAAGCCGGCGGGATTTCAGTTGCAATGGGCAATGCAACTGAAAACTTAAAATCCTGTGCAGACTATATAACCGATACTGTTGACAACGACGGATTTGTTCAGGCTTGTTTGGCGTTGGTTGAAGGAGCGTGCTGAATCGGAGACCGGGGGGGGGGTAACCGGTATGATTTCAACTTTTCAACCGCCTTCGGTGTCTCTCTGCGGTAATGCCTTACGGTTAAAATTACGTCATGCTGAAACTCAGCATGACGTATATTTTTAACTATTCAATTGCGCCAATTCGCTCCTCAGACTTTCCATTTGGTTTTCAATATTCTGCAGGAATACCAATTCGGCTTCTTCTTTACCCAGAGCGTTTTCCCTTAAACATCTTGTTGATTTTTTGTCAAGTTCTTCCATTTCATTCTTGATTTCTGAAATTCTTATCAGATTTTGCTCTGTGGCATATTCGTAATTTCCGCCGGTAATTTCCCCGTCATCCTCATGCAGCGCGTAAACCGTATCACCGGAAATTTTTATCTTTTTACCTGCTTCGTTTGCCTGTATTGCAAACTCCGCATACTGTTTATTTGTATATGGTTTTGTTAATGTATTTGTCATAATTTTCCTTTCTTTTGTTTGGCTAACCTGCGCCTTGTCCCATAACGACAAAATAATCCGTATATCCGCCGCCTGCGGAATCGCCGGACATCACAAAATGTGTAATGTATTTGTTGATTATAGAATTAGGCGAGATTCTGTTAGTATACTTGTATCCCTGAACCACTGAATAATTAGTATCTGCCATAGTGACAGGCAGGTTTATAGTTTTATTGCCTGTATTATTATTTGGGTATGTAATTCCTTGCTCAACCCAGCCGGATTTGTATTTGCGGTACCAGTTATTGCCGTTTTTGTACGTCTCCACAACATAGTCAATGTTTTCATCAATATTTAATAAATCAACATCGGCTTTTGTTTGTAAATCCGTTGCAGTTTCACTTTTGTCCGCTTTATTGCCGCCAAGTTCCTGAATTAAATCAGTAAGTTCATTATCAGCTTGTATGGACAGTTCTTTATTGTCCGAAACAGCGGCAGCCAGAGCAAGGAAGTTAGCATTAACTTCACTCGCTTTTGCCTTAGTTCCCGGAATAAAAGAATAAGGTATCATTGTCATAATTTGCCTTTCTGACAAATTTTGATGAACGGGGCGTAATATCTATTTTACCATACAGCAGCGAAATTTGTAAATAAACTTTAATCAAGCGAATAGGAAATAGCGTTGAAAGGTTGAATAGTTGAAGGGTTAACGCCCTCTCCCTGCGGGGGGCATTGTTAACTTTGCATTGTTTCGTCATTGCGAGGAGGGCGTAAGCCCGACGCGGCAATCCAGTAAATTCAACGGTTTTGACTGGATTTTCCTCTCGCAAAACGATACTCAATCGT
>JAISCP010000021.1 GCA_031265495.1 Heliobacteriaceae bacterium
TTCAGCATCTGCCTTCTGTACGGGGAAGTAAAGCTTAATGAAGTTGAATAGTTGAAAGGTTGAATGGTTTACAAAGCGAACAGGCGAAGAATGAGTGAGCTACCCTCCCCTTGAGGGCATTGTTAACTTTGCATTGTTTCGTCATTGCAGCGCGTAAGCCCGACGCGGCAATCCAGTAAATTCAACAGTTTTGACTGGATTGCTTCGTCCTCATTACATTCGTCCTCGCAATGACAAAGCAATAAAAAGTTAACACTCTCCTCAAGGGGAGGGTAATCTAGCCCTTCAACCCTTTAACCCTTCAACCATATTTTTAACGCCTCTTTTCTTGCTTTCGCCGAGAATTCCGGGTTCAAGGCTTGAGCCGGTAATCAGCTCTCTGAATGCATACTGTGCTTTGGGCAGACAGTAAGCAAGCAGGAAGCTGCTCAAACCGATGTTTGTCAAAATATTGAAATACTTTGCGCCTTTTATTTTCTTAATCATTTTTTCAAAATCTTTCGCACTGCCGGCCTTTTGTGCAAATTGTTCGACGGCATCGCGGAAAGCGCCCAGCTTTTTAACGTCAACATAAGCGCGGGGATCGCGGATTTGAGGATTTTCTTTCAGCATTTTAACTTTTCCGAACTTGTTTGCAAACTTAACAAACAGGCTGTCGGGATTGGCGTCAACAAATTCAATTAAATCCTTTGACGACTTCGGTAATTTAAAACCGCCGCTTTTAAGCTCCTGTTGAAAATTTTTATCCGTAAGCATCAGAGGGTCGAGTTTTGCGCCGGTAATCCCGTCCAGAGCTTTTTCAATCCACTTTGGCGCTACAAAGTTTAAAAACATCATACCAGCCATTTTGAAAGCCGTCTCGGCTGCGGCTTCTTTAGTGCGGGCTGTGCCGACTCTGCCTATTGCATAACCGCCGTCTACCGCCGCCATTTTTTGTACAGTTGTTAAGTTCGCCAGACTGGAAGTCAAACCGCCGGTAAACGAAATATTACCTTTGAACCTGACTATATCCTCTTTAATTGCAGTGCTTTGCGAAAACTGTTTTTCTTCGGCTTTGCGCTTTTCAAGTCTTTTTGCGGTAGAAGCAAAAATGAGCTTAGGGATAACAACACCCATCACCACCATAGGAATCAACGTTGCAGCGGCAAATTTTCCGGCAGTGTATTTTTCAAAAATCTTACGGTTATCCCTGACCTTTTCCAAATCCTTAATGACCGCGTCCGGTACAGAACCGGCGAACTTTTTAATATTACGCTCAATGCCCTGAAATTCATCTTCGGTCAAAAGTTTCATGTTCACATCGGAGTTATAGCCTGCTCTTTTGATAAGTTTTTTTGAAATCCAATCTATTAAAGGAATTCCGCCGAGCCAAACGGCTGAAACGGCGTATTCGTCAATAATGCGTTCCCTTGCCGCTAATTTTGCAATATCTTTTGATTCTTTTGCACTTTCATTGTAGGTCAGGACTACTTTTGCCGGAATTTCTATTCCGCAGTCCCTGACCAGAAGAGGGGTTATCTTACCGGTATTTCCTATTGCTGATATTATATTTACTATTGACATAATTCTTCTCCAATTCTTTTATACAAAATGACCCTTTCCGTTATCCTGAAAAGGCCTTTTAAGAATTGGTTTATTTGTTTTAAATGCGCAACACCAACTACAGCCCTTTCAGGTTGTTATGATGGTTATGATGCAATTGTAAAACATTTGTTTTAATCATTTTTGTTTCCTTACTTTAAATTCTATACAATACTTATCAAACTGTCAAGCAGCGGCGTGACTGCATTCGTATATAAATTTCTTCCGGTCTGATTCATTTTTAGTTCTTGCAAACCCGGACCTATGTTAGCAGTAAAGCTTAATGTATTATTGAAATTAATCATTTGCGTACTCCTTACTGTTTAAAATCAATAAATTTTAACTTTTGCTAATTATCCAAAAAATCTTTTATAAATCTTATCTTTTCTTTACAAAGAGTTTTTATTAACAAAGTTTTTTCTCTTGAAGTTTCGCCTTTTATTATTTCAATTGAGGTTTTCGGCACCTTAAACCGTTTGGACAGGAATTCCGTAAGCGCCTTGTTAGCTTTATTGTCTACGGGCTGCGCAGTAACCTTCACCTTAATAACCCCCTGCGCAACAGTAATCTCATTTTTGCGCGCGCCCGGCGTAAGCCTTATATGCAAAACCAAACCGTCTTCTTTTTCCTGAAACATCATGCTATAATTGTAGCATGACAGAACAGCTTTTTGACGAAATAAAAGAAATACTTACCGCCCAAAACCGCACATCCTCTGATATAAAAAAAATTGAGCAGGCTTATCTGTTTGCCAAAAAACTGCACGAAGGGCAATACCGGGTTTCCGAAGAGCCTTACATTGTCCACCCCGTTGAAGTTGCAAAAATTCTTACCGGTCTGAAAGCTGATACAAACACTCTTATTGCTGCGTTTTTGCACGATGTGCTTGAAGACACGCCCACAGCGCCGGAAGAAATTGAAAAATTATTCGGAACTGATGTTTTAAATCTTGTTCAGGGCGTAACAAAACTGGGTAAACTGCAGTTTAAATCCAATGAGGAACGTCAGGCTGAGAATTTCCGCAGGTTATTTATTGCAATGGCAAATGACATTCGTATTGTCTTTCTGAAGCTTGCTGACCGGCTGCATAACATGCGCACCCTGAATTTTATGGCAGCGAACAAGCAGCATAAAATTGCACGGGAAACCCTTGATATTTTTGCGCCGCTCGCAAACCGTCTGGGTATCGGGCGGATTAAAGCCGAATTGGAAGACCTTTCGCTGCGCTATCTGGAGCCTGAAAAATATTTTGAAATCGCCCGGCTTGTTTCGCAGACAAAAACCGAACGCGAAGTGACCGTTAAACTGCTTATAGACAAAATTTCCAAAGATGTTCAGAAGAACGGAATTAATGCGCAAATTACCGGACGGGCAAAACATTATTACAGTATTTACAGCAAAATGAAACGCCTTAATATTGCATTCCATGACCTTTACGACATCACTGCCGTGCGCGTAATAGTTGATAACGAAAAAGAATGTTATGAAGTTTTAGGATTAATCCACTCCCAGTTCAAACCTATTCCCGGACGTTTCAAGGATTACATAGCAATGCCCAAAGGCAACATGTACCAATCTTTACACACATCAGTCATCGGCCCTCGCTCAAAACCTCTTGAAGTTCAAATAAGAACCGGGGACATGCACGAAATAGCGGAATTCGGGGTAGCGGCACACTGGCGTTACAAGGAAAAAGGCTCCCAAAAAACATCCAAGCCCGATGATACCAAATTCTCATGGATGAGAAAACTTGTTGAATATGACAAGGATATGACTAACGCCGAAGAATATGTAAATTCCGTCAAACTTGATTTATTTTCCGATCAGGTTTTTGCTTTCACCCCTAACGGCGATGTTTTCGACCTGCCTGTCAACGCAACTCCCGTAGACTTTGCTTACCGTATTCACTCCGATGTGGGAAACCGTACTGTGGGCGCGCTGATTAACGGCAGAATTACGCAGCTTGATACGAAACTTAAAAACGGAGACATTGTTGAAATCCTGACTTCAAAAACTCCTGCGCCGCGTCTGGACTGGCTGAATTTTGTCGTAACAAAACAGGCGTTATCAAAGATTAAGCAATGGTTCAAAAAGAACAACCGTGAAGATAACATTGAACTGGGAAAATCCAATCTTGAACACGAATTAACCAAAGCCGCATTTGATGAGTACATGAAGCAGGGCGAGTTTGAGAAAGTTGCCGGACAGATGAATTACCAGAGCGCGGAAGACCTGTTTGCAGCGCTCGGATACGGCGAAACCACCATCAACAAAATTATAAATAAACTGAAAAAACCGGAAGCCCCAAAACCTGTTGAAACAACTTTCCATGCGTCAAACCGCGAAAAATCAACTAAAGATATTACAGGGCTTGAGGGGCTTATGTACTCCATTGCCAAATGCTGTTCTCCTATCCCCGGAGAACCTATTGTGGGGGTGGTTACGCGCTCAAAGGGGGTGAGCGTCCACAGAATTGACTGCAATACTCTGGAAACAGTCGAACCCGAAAGAATGCTGGACATCAGCTGGGCAGGCAAAAATACAAATAAGACTTACACAACTACAATTCGTGTAGAAACCGCCGAGAAAATCGGGCTTTTAAAAGATATTATTTCCACTGTGGCTGATAACAACATTAATATTCAATACGCAAACGTTAAGTCCAAAAATAATCAGGTCGGCATAATTGAGCTGGGAATTGAATTAGACAACATCGACACTTTAAAAAAAGTTATTAACAGTATTCAGTCAATCCCGGACGTATTCAGCGTTAAGCGTATACAGACGTCCTACAATCCCGCGCGCAAAAAGTGATTATTAGTAAATAGTGCTTAGTAAATAGTAAATAGGAGTGAATAGGTGAATAGGGAAATGGTTGAACGGTTAAATCCCTTCTCCCTCTGGGAGATGGTGCCCAGAGGGCGGATGAGGGTTTTATTGAAATTAGTAAATAGCATTGAAAATACTAGTTTCCAGTCTCTAACCCCCTAGTTCTTAGAGTGTTCTTTCTACATTGTTTCGTCATTGCGAGGAGCTTGCATAGCAAGCAACGAAGCAATCCAGTAAATTCAACGTTTTTGACTGGATTGCCGCGTTGGGCTGACGCCCTCCTCGCAATGACGCGGCGGAAGAAGGTGAATAGGTCAATAAGAGGTATGGAGGGCTGGAGGTATAGCTAAATTAGTTGAAAGGTTGAAGGGATTTAACCTTTCAACTCTCACTCCTACTCTGTTACAACCTTATCAAGCCCTTTGGGCTTGTCAACGTTACGGCGGAGCTTATTTGCTATCTCCAGCGCCAAAAGCTGTTCGGTTACAACTATGCAGAATGCTTTCACAATATCATTTTCGCAATTTATATTTATTTCAAATTTCGCCTTAACCTTTTCATTAGGGCCGCCCAAGACAACCAAACACGGGTTGTAATCCGCCGCTATCTTATTAAGGTTCTTAATCGCGGTATAATTTAAATCCCCCACATAAATCAAAGGAATATTTCCGCTGTTCAACACCGCAGCATGTCCGTGCATAAATTCGCCCAAAATTATTGCGTTGGAATTTATGTAAGATGTTTCCTGAATTTTCAAAGCCGCTTCTTTGGCCAGTGCGTAAAAAATTCCGTCCGCAGTTACCACAATACTTTTGAACTTTGATAAGAATTTTGCAATCTTCCCAATCTGCGTCCGAAGCTCATAAACTTTTTCCAGTTCATCCGGCAAAGACCGAAGCCCGGCGGTTATGTCCGAAACATCAAAACCTTTTACGGCGGCATACTTCATAACCAGAAGCGTCAGGCACAACAAT
This sequence comes from Heliobacteriaceae bacterium, assembly GCA_031265495.1. Classification (GTDB taxonomy): domain Bacteria; phylum Cyanobacteriota; class Vampirovibrionia; order Gastranaerophilales; family Gastranaerophilaceae; genus UBA947. The sequence goes on from JAISCP010000021.1 coordinate 5,385, forward strand.
TGGGAAGTTAATGACTTTGTTGCGGCAATGCTTTTTTCTTCTCCCGCGCGGCAGTCAATTTTGTAATCCGCCGCATTCCAGATTGTCGACTCTTTTTTATTCGTAACCGCAAGGGTTTGAACTCCGTATTCTTTCGCACGGTTAAGCGCTTTGTTTGTGTCGGAAGTTTCGCCGGACTGGGTTACAAACACATACAAAATATCGGGAGAGTGCGGAACTTCCGATTTCAGCAGAAACTCGCTTGAATAAATCGCACGGGCTTCAATATGCGCAATCTGCCCGAACAAATCCGCCGCAAACCTTGCGCAATGGTAAGACGAACCGCTTGCAACCAGCACAACTTTTTCAATGTTTTCGGGAACCGTAAGATTAACACTGCCGTTATCGTCAATATTAGTCTGCAAAATCAAATTCAAAATCTCCGGCTGCTCAAAAATTTCCTGCTCCATAGCCGATTTTTTCTTTTCAATTCTCATAAAACTTCTTTCAAAAGCTCATTAACTGTCTGCGGGTTTGCCCGTCCTTTAGTTTCTTTCATAACCTGACCGACAAAAAATCCTAAAAGCTGAACCTTTCCGGCACGGTAAGCCGCCGCTTCCCCAGGGTTTTGTTCAACAATCCGCTTAACAATCAGCTTAATCGCCCCTTCGTCCGAAATCTGGCTCAAACCTTTTTCCTCAACTATCACAGAGGCCTTTTTGCCGTCTTTGAGCATATCAATTATAATTTGTTTTCCTATATTGTTGGAAATCGTTCCTTTTTCAATCAGAGCAATAAATTCGGCAAAATTTTCCGGCGTTAATTTTGTTTCCGAGATATCTGTTTTTTCTTCTTTCAAATAAGCGGATATTTCGCCCATAATAAAATTCAAAGCGGTTTTAGCATTAACGCCCGTTTTTAATACTTCATCAAAGAACAGGGCAAGCCCCATCTGTTCAACGACAACCGAAGCGTCATATTCGCTGAGACCCAGTCCTATATAGCGCACACGCTTTTGTTCGGGCAGTTCCGGCATTTTCGCCCTGATTTCTTCAACATGTCCGCGCGAAATTTCCAAAGGCATTAAATCCGGTTCAGGGAAATACCTGTAATCATGCGCATCTTCTTTACCTCTCATGGAGGAAGTTAAGCCTGTATTGTCGTCCCACAGGCGGGTTTCCTGAATAACTTTTCCGCCGTCTTCAACGATTTCAATCTGGCGGTCAATTTCGTACTCAATCGCTCTTTGAAGCGCGCGAAAACTGTTCACATTCTTGATTTCCGCACGGGTTCCGAATTCTTTTGAACCCTTAGGCATAACAGAAATATTCGCATCACAGCGCATTGAACCTTCTTCAAGGTTTCCGTCACAGACACCGATATAGCGCACCATATTCCTTAAAGTTTCCATGAATTCTTTGGCTTCATCGCTTGAGCGCATGTCAGGTTCGGAAACAATCTCCAAAAGAGGGGTTCCGGCTCTGTTTAGGTCTACAAGCGAGTAACTTGAACCAGCAAGCCCGTCCGCACCTGCATGAACAAGCTTGCCTGCGTCTTCTTCAAGGTGTGCGCGGGTAATTCCTATTCTTTTGCCCTTAATATCAAGGTAACCCTTTACACAAATCGGTTCGTCGTATTGTGAAATTTGATAACCTTTCGGCAAATCGGGATAAAAATATTGTTTTCTGTCGAACTTGCAATGTGCGGGGATTTCGCAATTAAGGGCAAGACCGGTCAAAATCGCCATATTAACGACTTCTCTGTTCAGGACAGGCAGTACGCCGGGCATTCCGAGCGTAATCGGACTCGTGAGCGAATTCGGCTCTCTGCCGAACTCATTGCCGTCCGGCGCAAAAATCTTTGATTTGGTCTTCAGCTGTGCGTGAACCTCCAAACCTATAACTACTTCATATTTCTCTCTTAAATCACTCATGGTTTTCTCCTATGGATTTATTATAGCAGTAAATAGTTTTTAGTAAATAGGGAGTTAGGTGAATAGGAGGTATGGAGGTATAGCTAAATTAGTGAATAGTAAACAGGAAAGAGGGAACAGCAAAGGATTGTCACAGCCCGCCTTAATCTCCCTGTCATGCTGAACTTGCTTTTCCCTCTCCCTCTGGGAGAGGGTACCCGCAGGGTGGGTGAGGGTTTTATTGATAACGTCATTGCGAGGAGCTTGCACAGCAAGCGACGAAGCAATCCATTAAATTCAGTGTTTTGACTGGATTGCCGCGTCGGGCTAGCGCCCTCCTCGCAATGACGGGGAAGGCTATGGTGTGAGAGGCTGTTTCTTCATTCCTATTCACTACACTCCCATTGAGAGGAGAGGTATGGAAAGAGGGAACAGCGTCATTCAGCAGGACGCATTAACCCGTTAATATCGAGCAGCCGGCGGTGAAGCTTAACATTGTGAACGCGAATATAATCAACTTTCCTTTCAACGGCAAGCGCGTTTAACGCAACAGTGAAAATATCTTTTGTTAAATTATCCGGCATATCCAAAAAGCTTTTACGTGAAATCCCGAGCATTACCGGACACCCCAGACCGTGCAATTCCTCAATTCTTCCGATAATCTCAAAATTGTGCTCCTTCGTCTTGCCAAAACCTATTCCCGGGTCAATAATTATGTTTTCTTTTTTAATCCCTTTTGAAACAGCGAACTCAATACGGCTTTTCAGGTTTAAAAAAAGTTCATCCATAAGGCTGTCATAATGCGGCGCAACCTGCATATTCTCAGGGGTTCCGCGCGAATGCTGAATAACAACCTTTACACCGTTCCGCGCAATAACATCCGCCATATTTGCATCGTATTCAAGTCCTGAAACATCATTAATAATTTGCGCTCCGGCTTTTATGCATTCCAGCGCAACTTCGGCGCTTCTTGTGTCAACAGAGATTAAGACGCCCGGAGGTATTGAGGTATTGAGGATTGGCAGAAGTTTTTCAAGCTGGGCTTTTGCCGGAACAGCCTTTGAAAAAGGTTTTGTGGATTCGGCGCCGATGTCAATGACATCGGCGCCTTCCTGCGCCATCTCGGCAATACGCTTTTTCGCACTTTCAAAATCATTATACAGCCTGCCGTCAGAAAACGAATTGTCCGTAAGATTTAATATACCGGCGATTAGAGTCCCGGAAGACCGAAAGGTTGGACGATTTAACACAGCGCCGAGTTCTGCAAGCCCGAACGGCTGGCGTTCGAGTTTCGCGGCGATTTTTTTAATCTGCGAAATGCTTCCGCCCAAAATGCAGTCTGTTTTTTCAACTTTTGAGGTTATAACCTCTCTGTGGACTGCGCAATCCGCGCCGACGGAAATAGCTGTCTGTTTCAAAATATTTGCCTGCGGAAGGGTTAAATTGTAGATTTTTATATTTTTATAATAATATTTCTCGCTTGCGGCTGCAAGATACGATTTATCAAACCCGATTTTCTCAAGTTCTTCCTGCATATCGGCGTTTATAATCTCTTTTAAAATAAATTTTTCGGTAAAACCTTGCATGGACTAATCCTAACACGATTTCAACAATTTAACAATTATTATTAGAGACCGGGAACCGGTATGTATGAAGTCAGTTGAAAGGTTGAATGGTTGAAAGGTTTAATCCCTTCTCCCTCTGGGAGAAGGTGGCTGAAAGCCGGATGAGGGTTTTATTAATAACGTCATTGCAGCGTGTCAGCCCAACGAAGCAACCCAGAAGAAGTTTTACTGGATTGCTTCGTTGCTTGCTACGCAAGCGCCTCGCAATGACGAAACAATGTAAAATGAACACTGCCCTCAAGGGCAGGGTAATCTAACCGTTCACCCTCGCTGCGCTCGAGATACAGGCTCACAAGGCTCATTCTTCGCCTGTTCGCTTTGTAAACCCTTCAACTATCTTCACTATTTATTACTAAGCGAAAACTTTTTACACCGCTTGGAGGAGTTTCTTGTCTACATTGCCGGCGTGTTTGCGCACCATTTTTGTTCCCTCAGCACCCAAAACACATGCTGAACCTATAAAAGCAGCGCCCTCTAAAATCAAACGAACCGGACCGGTTTTCGGAAGCTTAGCCAAAGCTTTAGTCCATTTGTGTTTAGATAAGAAAGAAACTAAACCCTTGCTCCAGTTACCTGCAATAGCTGCCTTATTAGCGGCGAATTTAGTTTTTTGGGCAAGACGCATTCCGTCAAATACTTTTTTTCCGCCAACGCCGACAGCACCGGCTTCAACAACTTTAACGCCTGTTTCCGCTTTTTTGCTGTTGTCTTTATTGCCGGCTTTACCGCCCTGCGGCTCGCTCGTAAACTGTATTGGAGTTATACCGCCTGTTTTCATGCCGCCTCCCGATTTTGGTCTTTATTTTCCGGGTTTTCTTTAACAGGCACCGTACCGCCCTCCTGCGCGCCCACCAGATTAGATACGCCTACCATACTGCCGGTGCCGACAGCCAGACCGTTTGTAACACGTTCTCCTGTCAAATGAGTTTTTGCTGCGTTATATTGAATTTTTGCTGTGTTAACAAACTCTTTTACGGATTCCTTTTTAGAAAGCGCCCCTATTGTATTTTCATAGATACCTGTATTTTTAATCCATTTTCCGGCTTTGCTCAATTTATCTCCGACAGGCGTAGTAATATTCTTTGATACAAATCCCGCAGCTTTCTTTGCCGGAGCGGACTTTGCAGCGGAACGACCTACTTTAATCACATAAAACATAGAAAGTCCGGTACTTATTCCGGCAAGAGCAGCTCCGCCTAATTTAATAAATCCGTTCATATTTTTCTTTACACCTGGCGGCAAATCGTTTGTAACACCTTCCACCACGCTCAGCACGCCGCCCAGAGCAGCTTGGTCTTTTTCAAGCTCTGTCTCCAAAAGTGATTGCTCTGTTTTAGTTTGCTTTTTATTATCAACTTCTTTATATTTTATTTCAACTTCATAGCATTTCTTTGTCTCATCATCAAAAGCATAGAAATTACCGTCAGCGCCTTTAACAAGACGTCTTTGCTTAAACGTTACCTGTGGATTTATGCTTTTTACAGACTGAATGAACATACTTTTACTCCGATTTGTTCTTAAACAATTCAATGGCGCTCAACATTATTTTTTGCTTAAAAACAGATGTTTATTAAAAAAACGTTACAATTTTTAATACACTATTCCAACATGATTATTTCACATTATCGGGAATTTGTAAAGAGCTGCGTATTTCATTCCCTGGCAAGAGTCCCGCCGGATTAACTCCCTGTCAATTTTGTTAAGAATGTCAAGCTTCTTCCCTATCCAGCGCGGCGCAATCAGGTTTTTTTTCAGCCCGCTGCCGGCAAGCCTGTGAATAGTGGTTTCTGGCGGAAGATATTCCAAAAAATCACAAACCGTCTGCACATATTCGTCTTCACTCATAAAATCCACCTTCATTTGGGCAAGCTGCGTGCCCTCCAGCGCGCAGAGCATGTGGATTTTTACCCCGTCAACACCCAGCTGCGCAAGCTTTTGCGCTGTCTGCATCATTTCGTCACGGGTTTCCCACAGCCCCAAAATTACATGCACGCAAACATTAATCCCTTTTCTCTTTGTCATTTCGTACGCACGCAAAAAACAATCAAAATCATGCCCGCGGTTTATACGTTCAAGCGTTTTGTTATGAACGGACTGCAGGCCGTACTCCGCCCAAGTGTAGTAATCCCGCGTAAATGTTGAAATCAAATCTAATTTTTCCTCATCAACGCAGTCAGGGCGGGTTCCTATGGAAATTCCCGCAATATCCTTGTGTTTAAGGGCGCTTAAATAAATTTTTTCAAGCTCTTTAACCGGTTTGTAAGTGTTGGAATAAGCCTGAAAATATGACATAAATTTCTGCGCTTTAAACCGTGCCGAAAGGTTTTTTATACCTTCTTCAACCTGTTCTTCTACGGAAAGAAGGTTTGAATGCGCCTGCGAAAAACTCCCGCCCTCATCGCAAAAAATACAGCCGCCTGCGGATTGGCTTCCGCCGGCTAAAATTGTTCCGTCGCGGTTCGGGCACGAAAAACCGGCGTCAATGGTTATTTTATAAACCTTTACGCCGAATTTTTCTTTTAAATGAGTACCGAATTGATTGTAGCGCTTATTTTTCACTATCTTCATCAATTATCGGATAAACATAGTGTTCTCCGCATTTCGGGCAAATAACTTCCTGTTGTTTGCCGGGTTCGAGTTCCGCAACTTCAAACAATTCTTTACATCCTGACTGGGTACATCTCACAGCCCAGCTCTGTCTTATCAATCTCGCCATTTCTTTCAATACAGCTTACGGTTGTCGTAATGCCGCCTTTCATTTTACTTACTACTTATTTTACTGCCGTATTACCGGCTTTATTTGGTCGTTACTTATCTGTTTTGTTTGGCTGGGTGAACGCGTTTAACGATTCTTCGACCTACCTCAAAGGGATAACGTCATTGCGAGGAGGGCGTAAGCCCGACGCGGCAATCCAGTAAATTCAACATTTTTGACTGGATTGCTTCGCTTCGCTCGCAATGACGAACTAATAAAAAGTTACCAGTACCCTCAGGATAATTCAACCCTTAAACCTTTCAACCTTTCAACTATTCAACCTTATTTAATATTCTAACACAATTCCACAGAATATGGCAACGGGGGTAATGTATATTTATCTGTTTTCGTCTAAAATATGCCTGAAAGGAACTTTATGAGAAAATCTTTTGTATTTTTGTCCATATTAATAATCGGAATAATGGCTTTTGCCGACGCAAAAGACAGGCTTCACAGATTAAATGAAATTTCCGCAGCGCAGGCAAAACAAGTCAATCAGGCGAAAACAAAGTAAGGTAATTAATATACAATAATGTCTTCTTACCCTGCTCTCTCCCTGCGGGAGAGGGTACAAACACTTAGCGAAACCGAAGGTTGAGCTTAGTGTTTGGGGGGAGGGGGCAGGCTGCACGACAAATAAGGCAAGGAGCCGTAGTGACACGTCAAGACCCATGACTCTGTGTTTTACCCGAGATTTATTCGGTTTTGCGCCCCCTCACCTGAATTTCTAAATTCACTGTGTTCATTAAGAAATTCATCCTCTCCCGTATGGAGAGGCTTTGGATTGATGAATCAATAAAAAGTTACTAATGCCTGTGTCATGGGATTCTTGCCATACTCCGGTATTTATGCTAACATTGTTCTTACGGGGAAAAGGGACATGAAAAAAGCATTAGTAATTCTATATTTATTATTTTCGGGTTTGGCGGCAGCCGCTCAAGATGTTTGGGTGAACGACCTTAGAACGCTTTTTATAAAGAATTCCGCCGTTATATACGAGATAAACCTCAGAACCTTCGGGGCTCAGGATACAAACAAAAACGGGATTATTGACTTTGATGAAGGCGAAGAAAGCGGAAACTTTCTAAACGCAATAGCAAGGCTTGACGAACTCAGAACGCAGGGAGTTAACACCCTGCATGTAATGCCCGTTACTCCGGTCGGTAAAATTAAAGCTCTCGGAACAGCGGGGTCATTGTACGCTGCCGCCGGATTTAATTCGCTCAACCCGCAGCTTGCAAGTTCCAAAAGCGCACTGTCACTTGACGCGCAGGCAAGAAAATTTTTTAATGAAGCGCACAACAGAGGGTTTCGGGTAATTGTCGATTTACCTTCATGCGGTTCTTATGACCTTTACATGCAAAGACCGGAGCTGTTTGTTAAAGACAAATCAGGACAGCCGGTTATACCCGCCGACTGGACGGATGTAAGGCTTCTGAACGCAGGCACTGAAGCAAACATTAACCGTGACGTCTATAATCTATATCAGGAATTTGTTGATTACATGATGGATTTGGGCGCTGACGGGATTAGGGCTGACGTTGCCTCCGCGAAACCCGCAAGCTTCTGGAAAGATTTAATTGCGTATTCCAAAAGAAAAGACCCGCAGTTTTTATGGCTTGCGGAAGCTTCCGAATCCTGGAACGAGCCGGTTGGTACGGTTTTTACCCCGTACAACAAACTTCTTGAAGCGGGTTTTGACGGATATTACGGCAGTTACTTCAACCTGAAAAACTGGAAAACCGGAAAAGAATTTATACAAAACATTAATGCAGCTAATAATATTATCAAAAAATCCGACAAAAGAGTTATCGGAAGTTTTGCCACACACGACGAGCTGAGCCCGATTGTTGTAAACGGAGTTGCCTTCAGCGAAATGATTATCTGGCTGAACGCCGTTTTGCCGGTAAATTCATATTTTGTCGACGGGTTTTCAACGGGAGATAACTACATTTACCTGTGGGCAAACAAAAAAGCACGAAAAACTTACACTGACGACGAATATTACTTTACGCACAGAGGAAAACTTGATATTTTCAACTTCTCAAGACAGCCGGGCGCAAAAAATCTTGAGCTGCAAAATCAATTTATTATGGCGAATAACTTTAAATTAAATATTGCGCCGCTGCTTACCAACGGGAGCTTTATTCCACTAAAAACCGACGCCGCTTCGGTTTTCGCTTATGCAATAAGCTATGAAGGAATAAGTTTAGTTGTTTTCGGCAACTTAAACCATCGTACGGCAGTGAATGCGTCTGTCAGCGTTCCGAAAATCACCGAAAATAACAGCGTAATTCCCGTAAAAATAACCGCCTCGCCAACGGCCGAACACGGAAAATTCAAGGTTAAGCTGTTTCCCGGAGAAATTCAGGCGCTGCTCCTGACCGATTTGGAAGTGAAGCGATAGAAACTACCATGGATAATCGTCTTTGATTTCCCAGCCGTCTACCATTAAGAGCCATGTACACAGATAACGGTGCGTAATATTAGCAGAATTATTATTACAAGCAACCAAATTGTTGTCTCCCGCTCTGCGGTAACCGTTGATTATATCTTGTCTTGTGAAATTTTCTTTGTAATCTCCCGGAACAACTATTTTAAAATTAGGGTCCAATGTGAAACCAAATCCGTCTAAGCCGGGTGTATTTGGAGGCTTACTTCCATTGACATCAATACCTATTACAATAATTGCAATATTAGGATTACAACCTTCAGCGGGAAGAAAAGCTATACCAACACCGTTCGGCAAAACATAATTTTTACCAAATCCGCCTACAGATGCACCGCACGTCTTGTCTAGTCCGTTGCTGCAAAATCTTAATTCTTTAAAATAAGGAATAAAATATTTGTCCACAACAAGCTCTGTATTGTGAAGTCCGTTGGATTGACCAAGACATAAATCCCAGTCAGGGAAAGGACCATTGTCGATTTCAGACAGTTTCACGGCCTGTGAAAGCATTGAATATGCCTGCTTTACTCTCAGCGCGGTAACCTTTTTTTGATAATTCGCTATTAAGGACGGCATGGTAAGTGAGGCAACAATACCGATTATACCTAAAGTGATTAACACTTCCGCCAACGTGAAAGCTGCCATTTTACCCCTCTCCCTCTGGGAGAGGGTACGCACGCTTAACGAACGCAGTGAGTTCCGGCGTGCGGGGTGAGGGTTAAAATGCAACAATTCCCGTAAAACCCTCATCCGCCCTACGGGCACCTTCTCCCAAAGGGAGAAGGAACTATTCAACATCTTTACAGGCGGAAAAGCCTTGCAGGAAGCCGTCAGAAAGCCCCCCCCCCCCCCGGAAGTGTCTCGACGCCTCCATTACAGCCATTTTTAATTGTTTTATTCATAACCATACCTTCTTCTTTAATTATCACAGCAGAATTATACAACACTTAGTAAAATCTTGTCAAATTGTTATATTTTGTTATCCTGAACTTGCTTTTCCCTCTCCCTGCGGGAGAGGGCGCAAACACTTAGCGAAACCGCAGGGAGAGCTTAGTGTTTGGGGTGAGGGGGCAATTAAGCTTACTTCCCCGTACAGACAAGCCAGATGCTGAAATAAATTCAGCATGACGGGGAGGTTAAGGTGGGCTGTGGCAATCCTTGGCTGTTCCCTCTTTCCTATTCACTAATTACTATCCTCGTTTTGCTGCTGCAGCTGTTTGCCCAGTTCTTCCCTAATTGTGACCGGGTTGAAAGAAGAATCCGCATATTCAATCTTTGCGTTTTTCTTCAATGATTCGGTTAAGTTATCCAGCAGTTCAACCTGTTTCTGGTTTTCAAGATAGGCTTTAATATTGTTTTTAACTTTTTCGTAAGGCTGTTTTCCCGCTGTCATTCTGTCGGTTACAAAAATAATATGGTAGCCGTATACGGTTTGGACAACAGAATTATTAACCGTGTTCGGTTTCACGGAAAACGCCGCTTTGGAAAATTCCGGAACCATTTCCTTAGCGCTGAAAAATCCTAAATCCCCGCCCTTCTGTGCGGAAGTTGTGTCGTCAGAATTCTCTTTAGCCAGTTTTGCAAACTGCGACGGGTCTTTCTTAGCCTGCGCCAGAAGCTCTTGAGCCTTAGCTTTTTTCGCGGCTAATTCCTCGTTAACTTTTGATTTTACCTGATCAGGCGCAAGATTTTTGTTATTTTTATCAGAAATTATAATTTCCTCTATTTCCTGAGGGCTGGCAGCAATAAGAATATGCGATGCCCGTATTTTTTCGGGGTATTGGAATTTATCGGGATTTTGTTTATAGTACTTTTTGCAGTCAGCGTCCGTAACATTGCTGCTTCCCAGTTCGGAGGCAAGCTTTTTCATCTTAATCTCTTCCGTTAATTCTTTTCTAAAGTCGGACGAGCTAATGTTATTCTGCTTGAGAATTGCATCCAGTTGTTCTTTTGAACCGACTTTTTCGATAATCTCTTTTATAGCGTTATTCGTATCTTCTTTTGAAACGGTAATACCGCGTTTTTGCAGTTCCTGCTCAAGCAAAGCTTTTACCGTAAGCTCATTAACTACTCTTTCTTTAACAAGCAGGTACATAAAAGCATTTTTTTTGTCTTTGACGTCAATTCCCAAAGCCGCAGCCATACCGCTGTTTGCCTGTTTATTAAATGTTTTGTCAAACTGAGCTCTTGTAATATCGGTATCATTAACTTTAATAACAGTTTCACCTGATTTCAAGCCGCAGCCCGAAAACAGCACCGCTGATATTGCCAATACCGTTAATAGTTTTTTCCCTCTCATAATATGTCTCCTTTTTTATATTCATGTCTAACTTTACATATATAATAACTCAAATCCGTTAAAATGTGAAACACTTCATCAAAATTCATATACTTATTATTAAGAAGAAGTATAGAAACCGCATCAGCAGAAGCTTTCGGCGCAGGCGTAAACTTAATCTTTTTAGATATTTCAGCCGGCAGCGAACTGCGTATAATCCGCCATTCCGTCTCGGAAAACGGCGTATAAATCCTTATATTTTCGGAAGTTTCACGAATCAGCGGGATTGCGGACTCTGTTGCGGCAAGTCTGATTTTGATTAATTTTATTAAGTTTTCAACGGATTCCGGCGGTTTTGAGAACCGGTCTTTCCACTCGTCAACAATATAATCCAATTCGGTACCGGATTTTACATCCGCCAGACGTTTATATTCAATCATTTTCTGTTCATTTGAGCCTGCCCAGTCGTCAGGAATAAACGCCGTTACGTTAATATCTACGATTGCGGGATTTCGTTTTGCGCTGTAATTTCCCTGTAATTCCTGCACTGTTTCTTCCAGAAGCCGGCAGTACGTGTCAAAGCCAACGTTAATCATGTGTCCGTGCTGTTTGGTTCCCAGAATATTTCCAACCCCGCGTATTTCCACATCGCGCATGGCAATCCGGTAACCGCTGCCAAGAGTTGTAAATTCCTTTATCGCTTTAAGACGCTGCATGGCTTCTTTTGTCATTGCCTTGCTTTTTGTGTAAAAACAATAGCAGTATGCCTGCCGCTGAGAACGCCCGACGCGTCCGCGAAGCTGGTAAAGCTGGGCAAGTCCGAAACGGTCTGCATTATGGATTATCATTGTGTTTGCGTTCGGAATATCAATCCCGTTTTCAATAATCGTTGTGGCCAGCAGAACATCGTATTCCTGATTTGCAAAATCCACTATAACCTTTTCCAGTGCATTTTCGTCCATTTGCCCGTGTCCGACCGCAATCCGCGCTCCGGGTACGAGCTTTTGAAGCTGAAACTTAAACTCCTCAATAGTTTCCACCTTATTGTAAAGATAGAAAACCTGCCCTTCGCGGTCAAGTTCATGAACTATTGCTTTTCTTATTGTATCTTCATTCCGTTCGCCGACATAGGTTTTTATCGGAAGTCTGTTTTTGGGCGGAGTGTTAATAACCGATATGTCCTTTATCCCCGAAAGCGACATGTAAAGCGTTCGCGGAATAGGCGTTGCGGACATGGTAATTACATCAACGTTTTCGCGCAAATTTTTAAGCCTTTCTTTATGCCGCACGCCAAAACGGTGTTCTTCATCAATTACGAGCAGTCCCGGCTCTTTAAAAATAATCCTCTCCTGCAAAAGCATGTGGGTTCCGATAACCACATCGCATTTGCCTGCCGCAAGATTTTTAACCGTCATATTCTGCTCTTTTTTACTGCGAAAACGCGACAGCAATTCAACGTTAATCCCGAACGGCTTAAATCTTTCCGAAATCGTCTGAAAATGCTGGAGCGCAAGAATGGTCGTCGGAACAACAACCGCAGCCTGCCTGCCCGACATTACCGCCTTGAAAACCGCCCGCATTGCAACCTCTGTTTTCCCGAACCCGACATCGCCGCAAATCAGCCTGTCCATAGGCTGTGAACCTTCCATATCCGCCTTAACCTCCGTTATTGCCTTCATCTGGTCAGGAGTTTCCGTGAATTCAAACGCTTCTTCCATTTCAAACTGCCAGGCGGTATCGGGAAAAAACTCTATTCCCTTCTGCATTTTACGCTTTGCGTAGAGTCTTAACAAGTCATAGGCAACAGCTTCAACTTCTTTTTTTACCCGCGACTTGGTATTTTCCCAATCTTTGCCGCCCATTCTTGATAATTTCGGCTTAACCGTTCCGGAGCCGCGATAGCGCACAAGAAGATTAATCTGTTCCGCAGGCATGTGCAGTCTGTCTTTAGCCGCATACTCTATTGTTAAATAATCCTTCAGCTGCCCGTCAATTTCCTGCTGCGACAATCCGATATAAATCCCGACCCCGTGCACACTGTGGACAACGTATTCCCCTTCTTTAATATCGTTAATGCTTTCTATAAATTCCTGTTTTTCTTTATAATAAGAACGTTTGACAGCTGTAACCTCTTTGGTGCGTTTATTAAAAAGTTCTCTGTCCGTGAGAATTATCGTCCTGCAATCCTCTAAAACCGCTCCGTGAGCACAAATATTCTCTGAGATTTCCGCGTCAAAAACCCCTCTTTCCGCCAGAATTTCCCGGACCCGCTCAGGATAATCCGTTGCCGCAATAAATTTATACCCCTGTTTCGACTTAATAAATGCCGCAATATCATCAAAATCCGCACTGAAATTTTGCACGGGCAGCGAATTAAATTCGATAATTTCCACGGCATTATTATCGATAAAATTATCCAGCCCGATTTTTACAAAGCCTGTTGCTCTGCGGATAAAATCTTCAAACGGAATGTGGTTTTTGTCTTTTAACTCCGCCTCTTTTGCCTGTTTTTCAAAATTGTTATCAACAAACTGATATTTGGAGTAAATTTCGGCGGTTTCATCAAACACAAGAATATACTCTTTCAGAAAGTCCAAAACACTTGCCGTATCAGGATTAAACTTGTTTTGATAAACATCAATCCCTTCAAAATAGTCTTCCTGATTGACAAATTTATAAACCGGCAAAATCTCCGCTGACGGCGTTTTGTCAACCGATTTTTGGGTTTCATTGTTAAAATAGCGCATATCTGTGATTTCATCGCCCCAAAGCTCAATTCTCACCGGCCTTGCGGCAAAAATATCAATAATATCTCCGCGTACGCTGAATTCTCCTGTATCGCTGACCATAGTGGAGCGTTTGTAACCCAAATTCACCAATTTTTGGCTCAAAGCGCGAATGTCAATTTCATCACCGGTCTTGAGCCTGACAGCATTTTCTTTATAAAAATCTTCTTTCGGGAACTTTTCAAGCAGAGCTTTCACCGGCGCCAGAACCAGAGCCGGTTTTTCCCTCAAAATCCGCACCTGTTCAATATAATCGTAACGGTTTGGCGAAACAGCTTCATACATTGAAACATTCTGGCATGGCAAAATCTGCGCATCAAGTCCGAAAGCTTTTTCAAGGTCATTCCGGTATTTCAGCGCTGTCTGTTCTGAGGCGGTGATTACAAGTATTTTTTTCCCGGTAATCTTGCGGATTTTTTCAATCAACAGCAGGCGCATTAAGGTTGTCAAGCCCGTAACAGTGAAGGAGCAGCCCTTTTTGAGGCGCTGTTCAAATAATGAAAAACTTTTGCTCTGGCAATCAATCGTAAACACTTACCACATGATAGCATAAAATTAGTAAATAGGGGTTAGTAAATAGTGAATAGGAGGTATGGAAGGCTGGAGGTATTGAGGTATGGCTTTTTAGTTGAAACTCGGGTAGAACCTGGTGTAATGGGTGCAGGCTCAGCCTGCTCCTCTCCCTGCGGGAGAGGAAACGAACACTAAGCTCAACCTTCGGTTTCACTAAGTGTTCGAGGTGAGGGGGCAGACAGAATCTATGATATTGCGCTCCACCCAAGATTTATTCTGTTTTGCGCCACCTCACCCCAGCCCTCTCCTGTAAGGAGAGGGAGTGTTCATTTTACATTGTTTCGTCATTGCTGTACATGTCAAGTAATTAGTTACATGATATTGGCGAATAGGGTTGTTAAAAACCTGCCATAACCTCCCTGTCATGCTGAACTCGGTTGACTACTTTTGCCGAAATCTCCTGATTTCGTGCAAAATGTCTGGTTTCCCACAGCATCTGCCTTCTGTACGGGGAAGTAAAGCTTAAATGCCCCCTCACCCCAAACACTAAACTCAACCTGCGGTTTCGCTAAGTGTTTGCGCCCTCTCCCGTATGGAGAGGGAGTGTTCATTTTACATTGTTTCGTCATTGCGAGCGCAGCGAAGCAATCCAGTCAAAAACGTTGAATTTAATGGATTGCTTCATCGCTTGCTACGCAAGCTTCTCGCAATGACGTTATCAATAAAACCCTCATCCGCCCGCTGGGTACCTTCTCCCAAAGGGAGAAGGAATTAAACCGTTCAACCATTCAACCTTTCAACTTTTCACTAAATACTATTTACTAACCCCTTTGCATCTTCCGCATGCGCCCTTGCAAAAGACCCCATCGCAATCCCGTGATAATTTATTCCGCATTGTTTTGCAAGTCCGGCTGTTTTGGAATTCGTACCGCCCGAAAGCATTAAATACACCGGCAAATTCGCATTCTGTATAATCTGCGCGGCAGCAACCGCCTGAAGCGTTGTTTTATAATCGTCTTCTCCCCCGCTCATCGGAAAACCGTCCGCCTGAACAATTGTAGTGTACGGCTCACGCAAAGCTGTCATTTTTTTAATCCGTTCGGTTAGTTTTACATCGCTAAGCCTGCCTCTGCCGGCACATACACTCAAAAACCCGTTGAAATTTTTATTCAGCCACAGCCATTTAGACATGACCTCTTCCTCATCCGTTCCCGACGCGTGCAGCTCAATGCAGTCAATCCCCAAGTCAATCAGCGGCGGCAGAATTTCTTCCAAATCCCGCGTCCTGCAATGCGGGTCGCCTTTTGCCGAAACGCTTACGCAAAAACATCCCTGCGGCGCCGCACGTTTCGCCGCTTTAACTATATTTTCACTTGCGGACAAATCAAAAAACCGGCAGCCGGCGGCATAGTACAATTTCGTAAGTCTTTCAATTTCCGAAACATCTCCGTTACCCGCGCCGCAGACCAGTTTAAAACAGTTTCCGTTTTCGAGTAATTCTTTTAATTTTTTGCCGGACGACTCTGTATTCACCGTTCACCATTAACAATATTTTTGTAAATCATTTCAGACGCTTTTACTATAAACTCCTTACCAGCCGTTGAATTGTACGGACGGCGCGCCAGAATTACCAGAATATATTTTTTCCCGTTCGGCGTAAAAACAATTCCGGCATCCCCCAGCATTGTGCCTATATCGCCTGTTTTGTGAAGAAAATCCGCGCCTTCGCCCAGCCCTGCGGCTATAAGACGATTGTTTTCCACATGCCCCATGTAATCAAAAATGCTTTCGCGTGAACTTACACTGAGAAATCTCGGGTTATCAACATTATACAAAATAACCGCTATATCACGTGCGGTAGTTTTATTTGTACCGCCCAAATCAGGAAGCCATGTCTGCATATAAGTTTTTCCAAGCCCCCATTCCTTTATTCCGTGATTAACATCATTCATGGAGCCAAGTTTTGCAACCAGCATATTTGTCGCCGAATTATCAGACTCCGTAATCATCATCCTTGCAAGTTCATCAATTGTATAACCCGAATTTTCCGCCTTAAACTGAAGTCTGCCCGAACCCTCCCCTTTATAATAATCAGCCAGTTTTATGCTGTCATATATAGAAAATTGTCCCATTTCAATTGAACGGAAAAGGTGGATTAAGACAGGCAGCTTGATAATACTTGCCGCAGGAAAAAGTTCATTACCGTTAATATCAACATAATTACCGGTGTCAAAGTCGATTGCATAAATTGCGGGATGTATTGACGGATACTGCGCCATAAGAGTTCTCAGGTTATTTTCCAGCCCTGCCAGTCTCCGGTTTTCATGAAGCGGCGTCATTTCGGGCTTTTTAATTTTAGCGCCGCGCAAAGAGCGTTCCCCGAAAGCCCAGTGATTAGACAGGTAATCAGACGTAGGAAAGCGCAGACGGTAATAATCCGTTTTCACTTCAGGATAACGCGAGCCGTAAAAAAAAGACATTGTAACCCGCTGAAACGCTGACGGCAAAACAAAAAACCCCAGTAACACCATAAAAATAATTGAAACAATACGCTGATTCCGGTTTGTTTTTTTAGGTACAATTTTTCGCGGACGCGTGTATTGAGGTACAGCGCGAATAACTTTCGGCTGTGTATATTCTCCGTAATACTGACGTCTTGCCTGCTGCGGCATATTCCCCTCCAAAGATTAATATTACCATTTTAGCAATATATAAGACAATTAGCAACTTGTTTACAATTGACAGGGTGGGGTAGGTATGGAGGGATAGCTAAATTAGTAAATAGTGAACAGGAAAGAGGAAACAGCAAAGGATCGTCATTGCGAGGAGCTTGCACAGCAAACGACGAAGCAATCCAGTCAAAACAGTGATTTTACCGGATTGCCGCGCTCCCGCCGGTCGCTTAGCATGCTGTTTTTATTTCTAAATGAGGGTTTTATTGAAAATCAACGCCGCATTGTTTTGAGAACTTCCTTGCTTTCCTTATCAACCCGGAAAGACTCCACTATCTTTTGAATTGCCTTGTTGTAAGTCCATTTGTCCAGATTAGACTTTTGCAAATATACAAAGGTTTTTTCGGGAAATTTCACATAACAAACCGACAAAGCCCAAGCTGCCGCCATTCTTGCATAATAACCTTCATGTCCGAAATTACCGAGAATTTTCAGGACTTCTTCAATATGTTCTTCGTCTATAAAGTACCCGAGCAGCATAACAATCCCGAAACGGAGTTCAAATTCCGCGCCGGAATTCAAATACGGCAGGATAAAATCCCAAACAAGCTTTTTATTTTTATTTGTGAATTTCAGGCTTCCGCAAAAAGTATCGCAAACCGCCCAGTTATCAATTTTAGGCACAAAATCCCGCACATAACCCAAAACCGCTTCCGGCTCATCCTTAATCAACCCGATTACCAGCCCTTGCAGGGTGTATTCTTCCATATATTCAACATCTTTGTTTTTAAGAAATTCCCGCCAGTTATCCTGATAGATTTCTTTTGCAATTTTGCGCAGAACCGGAAGCCTCACTCCGAGAACATTATCAACATTTGGGATTAACGAAGCGGAGAATTTTTTGTAATCAGCCTGCGCCTCGTCAAGCAGTCTTTTTTTAACCCAATCCATTTTTCTCCAAATCCAGCAGTTTTTGCTTCATATCCAGCCCTCCCGCATAACCCGTCAAAGCGCCGTTTGAACCGATAACTCTGTGGCATGGGATTACAATCATAATCGGATTTTTGTTATTTGCTCCTCCGACTGCGCGGGAGGCGTTCGGATTTCCGGCTGCTGCGGCCGTTTCTTTATAAGAAGCTGTTTTGCCGTACGGAATTTTACACAGAAGCCGCCAGACTTTCTTTTGAAAATCCGTACCGGACGGGTTCAGCGGAAGGTCAAAGCTTTTCCTTTTGCCCTCAAAGTATTCGGCAAGCTGTATACCGGCTTTTTTAATCAAAGGAGTTTCTTTTAGTCCTGTATTTCCCACATTGCGGGAAATCTCAACAATGGCGCCGTTTTCTTCCGCAATCCCTATTTTTCCGACCGGAGTCTCATAATAAAAAACATACTTCATATTTTCCTCAATAATACCGCAGCCTGCGCCTTAATTGCACGGCATTCCCCAACCGCGTCAAGCTGCTCATTGGTTTTCGCTTTTATCGAAAGCCTGTTTTCATCAATATACAGAATTCTGCACAAAATTTCTTTCATTTTAGGAATATAAGGCATCATTTTAGGCTGCTGTGCGATTATGTTGCTGTCGATATTTTCAATCTCATAGCCTTTTCGCGCAATATAATCATAAACTTTTTTTAACAAAACAGTACTGTCTGCATTTTTGTACTTAGGGTTCGTGTCAGGAAAAATTGTCCCTATATCAGACAGTGCAAGCGCTCCGAGCATAGCGTCAATTACCGCATGGATTAGAACATCCGCGTCGGAGTGCCCCAGAAGCCCTTTTTCATGCGTAATCTTAACCCCGCCGATAATCAAATCCCGCCCCTGAGTTAATTGATGAATATCATATCCGATTCCGATTCTGTACATAATTATATCCTATCACAAAAACAATGGCGAGCCGGACAAACTACCATGGGTAATCGTCTTTGATTTCCCAGCCGTCAAGCATTATCAATGCAGTACACATGTACCGATTGCTTTTATTACAATAATGTCTTGAAGTACCATCTGCGTCTGTAACATTTACACCGTTAGTAATTATATTCTCTCTCGTAAGACCGTTTGTCCAGCCAAAGGGCACAAACCCTGTATCTTTATTCATTCTGAAATAAAAAGCATCTTTACCAAGCTGATTCGGCGGAGCGCCTCCCGTTATATCAATCGTGCAAGATAAAGTAGAACCGGCTATCACAACTGCTACACCCGTACCGTTTGACAGGATATAATTGGCGCCGTATGTACTTATCAAAGCGCCGCATTTGTCATTTGTGCTGCCTGTACTGCAGAGACGCAGCTCTTTAAAATAGGGAGCAATGTACTTGTTCATAAAAGCTTGTGTGTCTGAAGTTGACTTGTAGCTTGTCGGAAAATCCCAATTTTTGTATTCACCGTTCTCTGCTTCGGAAAGCCTTATGGCTTGCGAAAACATTGAATAAAAATGTTTTACCCGAATAGCAGTGACCTTTTTTTGATAATTCGCTATCAATGCCGGCATAGTCAATGCCGCTACTATACCTATTACGGCAAGGGTTATCAAAACCTCTGCTAAGGTGAAGGCTTTTGCTCTTTGGCCCTCTCCCTGCGGGAGAGGGCGCAAACACTTAGCGAAACCACAGGTTGAGCTTAGTGTTTGGGGTGAGGCGGCGGTCAGGCTGCACCCATGACATTTGCTCCACCCAAAATTTATTCTGTTTTGCGCCCCCTCACCTGAATTTCTAAATGCACACGCTGTGTTCATTAAGAAATTCTTCCTCTCCCGTATGGAGAGGAAATCATAGAAATTCTGAACTAAATTAGGCGGAAAGCCTTGCAGGAAGCCGTTAGAAAGCCCCCCCCCCCCCCCGAAAGTGACGCTGTGACTGCGTTACAGCCATTTTTTAATTCTTCTCTCATAACCATTCCTCCTTCTTTAATTATCACAGCAGAATTATACAACACTTGGGCAAATCTTGTCAAATTGTTATATTTTGCCATCCTGAACTTGCTTTTCCCTCTCCCCGCGGGAGAGGAATTCAGCTGTTTCCTCTTTCCTAATTTAGCTATACCTACAGCCCTCTATACCCCACCCCGAAATTCCTGTAAGGAATTTCGACCTACCTCTCGCAGAACGATACTCAATCGTTCTGCTCGGCAGAGTCTCAAGGGGAGGGTAAACCATTCAACTGTTCAACTCTATTTCCTATTCACTATTTACTAAACACTATTTACTAACAACTACTTAATTACAATAAGGTTATTAATAATTTTCATTTCCGAAGTCGGCAGTACAACTTCGTTTAAGCCGTTTGCTATACTGATAATCTTTCCGGCCCCCAGTACAACATCTTCTCCTTTATATTGGAATTTGTAATCCTCTTTTCTGTCCGAACGAATAGTAATTTTATCCATTTTTTTCCTCTTTCATGCCTGTTTTATTATAAAATACGCCTTTTTCTATTACTTCTTTGTACAGATACTCATCCGCCTTGAACTCCTCCGTTGTATACGGGTATAAATCTATACAAACATCAAGTTCCGTTTCAATTTTACCGATTACGGGCCAGATTTGCTCGCGCTTTGATTTGTCTTCAACATCAAAAATAGCAACCAGTTCAATATCCTCCTCATAATGCATTTTTCCGTCCAGAAAAATTCCGAACAAATACATTCCGCGAAAATCATCAAAGATTTTATTAAAAGCCTTTGATAAACTTACAATTACTTCTTCAACAGAATTTGCCATCTTGCATCCTTTCTTTTAACCGCTGTTTGAACACCTGTACAAAGATTTTTAACAGAAACCGTACCGGCTTTCATTTCGTCCTCACCGATAATTAAAGCAAAATTTGCAGCCTTTGACGCTTTTTCCAATTGCTTTGTAAACTTTTTACCGGACAAGTCAATCTCAACACTCAAACCCTGTATCCGAAGTTCTTCCGCCAGTCTGAAAGCATCAGCAGCAGAATTTGAAATAACATAAGCATCGGATTTTATAGGCTCAAGCGGCGCCAGCAGGGAATTCAGACGTTCCATACCCATAGCCCATCCGACAGCAGGCGCATCCGCACCGCCAAGATTTCCGACAAGCCCGTCGTACCGTCCGCCGCCGCAAACCGCATTCTGCGAGCCAAGACTGTCTGACTTAATCTCAAAAACCGTGCGGTTATAATAATCCAAACCGCGTACAAGCTGTTTATTTCTGCGGTATTTTACCGCGAAACCGTCAAGATAAGATTTCACTTCACTGAAATGAGCAGCGCATTCGCCGCAAATAAAATCCGATTGAATAACTTTTTGGATTTCAGCTTTTGCAAAAATTGCACCGTCAACCTTGCAGTCAAGCAGTCTGAGCGGGTTCTTTTCATACCGGCTCTGACAGTCCGCACAAAGATTTTTCAATTCCTGTTTCAAAACGGTCTTAATTGCTTTCTTGTAATTTTCGCGGCAGTCAGGACATCCCAGCGAATTCAATTCCACTTCCAAGTCGTTTAACCCCAGAGATTTCAGGTAATTTACAGCTAAAAGAATTACTTCCGCGTCTGCGGCGGCTTCTTTAACCCCGAACAATTCAGCTCCGACCTGATGAAACTGTCTCTGGCGTCCTGCCTGCGGGCGTTCGTACCGGAACATGGGTCCTTTGTACCACAATTTTACGGGAGGTGAAAGTCTCGACATGCCGTTTTCGATATAAGAACGCACAACTCCGGCAGTGCCTTCGGGGCGAAGCGTTAGAGAGTGTTTATTAATCTCAAAAGTATACATTTCTTTATTTACAATATCAGTAGTGTCGCCTACCCCGCGTGAAAAAAGTTCCGTATACTCAAAAACCGGCGTTCTGATTTCCCTGTATCCGTATTTTGAAAAAATTTCAAGAGCTTTTTGCTCAATACGCTGCCATTGTTCGGCGTCCAGTATATCTTTTGTACCTTTCACAATACTAATCATAAAGTTGATTATACCATGAAAGACATAAAATAACAAATTTATTGTTATTGCCAAACCTGCCGGTTTACCGGGAAACAGCCGCTGCATCGGGAAAATTTTGGAATTATTAAGATATATGGACATAAAGTAAAAAAATAATTATAATAAAGTAATGGCAGATTTCAGTTTGGCAAACTTAATCGCAAAATTTAACAACACCCGTCCGGTAGTAAAAAATAACCCGCCGCCGCCGTCAAACCAGCAGTTTTCAACGGCGGCGGGCAGTACAGCGGCGGCGGCTTCAGGCAGTTCGTCTTACACAGCCGCGCAGATGAATGCTCTGGAAGGCTCCGAACGTTCTTTATTTGTAAAAGATATTATGAAGCTGCCAAAACAATTAAACGAATTAATCTATATGATACAAAAAAACATTTCCCAAGCGCAGTTACAGCAGCAGTTCGGGCAGGCAAACAGAAATGCTCTTTCAAACACTCAGGCACAGATTTTGGCGCAGCTTCAGGGATTGTCCGAAGCCCAGAATATTATGATGACAGGAAATAAAGCGCTTGCAAGCCAGCTTCAATCAAGTATTAAAAATCTTCCGCTGTCCGCTTCGGGAATGATAAACCTGAGCGACATGGCCGCATTAATACAAGCGAACGGAAAAGACGCAGTAACAAAGCTTATCTCGTCAATGGCAAACGCTGCAAAAGCAGGAATTAATGACCTCACACCGTTAAGAGACAGCGCAAAAATTATTAATGCAAGCGTTGCCGCCGCGTCCCAAAACGATTCAGCGCAAACAATGAAGATGCTTTTGCTGCTGTACCTGCCATGGCTGCCGTTACAGGAGGGCACAGACTTTGATTTGGAATTTCAGGCGCAGGAGGAAGAGCACGACGATGATAGTATTCTCGTAATCTCAATTACTACGATAAATTACGGCACGCTCACAGCCACGCTTATACTGGAAAATTCAAACTCTGTTACCATAATTATCCAATGTTCAAATGAATTTCCAAAAGATGAATTGCTGCTCAGAATTGAAGAAGACAAGCAGAATTACGCAATGCATTCGAATGTTTCATTTGAAACAAAAGAAAACGCCGCCGTTCATGAAAAGGTAAGAGTTAACATGTCAAACACAAACCTTGTTAACCCTTACATGCTTTTGACGGCGCACACAATAATCCGCCATACGATTGAAATAGACAAAACGCACATTAAAAACTGAAAGGAGAGACAAATGAGATTTTTACACGTAATGATAAGGGTTAAAGACATAGAAAAATCCCTGAGATTTTATACCGAACTGCTTGACATGAACATGACATACACGGTTGAACTGGACGATGCAACTTTGTATTATTTAAGCGATGAGGACGGCCAGACCCAGATTGAACTAACCTATAATCATGAAAAGCCTGTGGAATATTCACATGGCAGCGGTTACGGACATTTTGCCTTCGGAACAAAGTCCATGAGTGACTTCACCAAAAAGCTTTACGGCATGGGTTACAATTACAGCTGCGAACCGTTTTATATGCAGCAAATTGATTCGCAAATTGCGTTCATAAAAGACCCCGACGGCTATCAAGTGGAAATTATTGAAGGCTGAAGCCAGTTGAAAGGTTGAACGGTTGAAGGGTTTACAAAGCGAACAGGCAATGAGCCGGCCTGTATCCCGAACGAGGGTGAACGGTTGAATAAATCTCGGGTAGAACCCGGTGTTTTGGGTGCCACGCTATGCCTGACCCGTCAAACTACGGCTCGCATAGCTCGCCTTGTTTGTCGTGCAGGCTCAGCCTGCCCTCTCCCTGCGGGAGAGGATGAATTTCTTAATGAGCCGCAGGCGAGTTTAGAAATTCAGGTGAGGGGGCGCAGAACCGAATAAATCTCGGATACAATGCCGGGCGCAGATTGAGCATGCCCCCTCACTCCAAACACTAAGCTCAACCTGCGGTTTTGCTAAGTGTTTGTACTCTCTCCCGTATGGAGAGAGTAAGCAAGGTAAGAAAGAAATAAAAACCTCCATTAGAGACTAGGGGTTAGAGACTGGAAACTAATGCCTTTTCAGCCTTTCAACCCTCTTTCCTATTCATTTAGCCACTTAATAAACAATAAAACCCTCATCCGGCGCTACGCGCCACCTTCTCCCAGAGGGAGAAGGGATTTTAACCTTTCAACCCTTCAACTATTCAACCTTTCAACTATTTTCCTATTCACTATTTACTAACCACTATTTACTAATATAACTTATTTCTCCGGTTCCGGCTGTTCCTGAGCCGGCGGATAATCAACTTCAGACTCGTTCACCGTCAGCGCAATACGTTTGTCATTCGGGTTAAACTTCAGAACGTATGTCATAACTTTATCGCCTACCTTCAAAATTGTATCGTTTTTATTTTGCAGTTCAACAACTTCAGCGTGAGGCAGCAGCGCTTCCACGCCCGGAAAAACTTCCACAAATGCCCCGAAATGCTTAATCCTGGTGATTGTTCCTTCGATTTTGTCGCCTTCTTTAATCTGTTTTTCAGCTTCCAGCCACGGGTCGGGTTCAAGGTTTTTTAAACTCAGGCTTACGCGCTGTTTGTCATGGTCGACCGCAATAACTTCAACATCAATTTTATCCCCGACTTTCAGAATATCAGTCGGATGGTCAATCCATCGCCATGAAAGCTGCGAAAGCGGCAGCAGTCCGTCAATTCCGCCCAAATCAATGAATGCGCCAAAGTCGGTAATTCTCACAACATCACCCTTAACAACCTGTCCGGGTTCAATTTGCGAGAACACATTTTTTCTTGCCTCAACCGCCGTATCCTCGTAAACTTTCTTATTGGAAAGAATAAAATTATTTTGGTGCGGGTCGAGCGTTAATATTTTCAATTCAATTTTACTGCCGACTTCAAGTTCGCTCTCTTTGGCTTTTAACTGGGATGAAGGTACGAACCCCCGTACGCCGGAGATTTCAACCAGAATTCCGCCTTTGACTATACCGGCAATATTTCCGAGAATAGTTTCGTCAGCGGCTTTTGCCTTTTCAAGCTCCTGCCATGAATAAGCCAAATCGACTTTCTTGCGTGAAAGCATGAATTTTCCGTCTTCATCTTCTTCTTTTATAATGAGAAATTCGTATTCTTTGCCTTTTTCAAGCTTTGCTTCAATATTCTCGTCTTTGTCCGCAGCTTCGCGTGAAGGTACAAGCGCAATTGTTTTCGCGCCGATATCAACCATCGCACCCTGACTGTCATAGCCGCATACAATACCTTTTACCAAATCACCCTTTTGAAAATTATAATCATATTGCTTTAATAATTCCTCAAAATCTAACTCTTCAGATGTCATTTTCACTCCACTGTCAACAGACATAAAATATATCAACAAACTATATTCTATCAGAGGTTTGTCAATTTGTAAATGTTTTGTAAATTTACTTAATATTTCTTAACTATTATATAGATGAGTTCAAAAATTCCGATACGACATCGACACCTTTTTGGGCTTTCTCTTGCAAGTCTTCCAGCAATTTTGAAAAAGCATTACCACTTTTCTGGAAATGTGTTTCATCAATAACCTTACCGCTGCGTACTTCATAATAATCTACTTGCTCATTATTATAAAAAACTTTTGCCGTCGATTTATCCTTCAAAGGAACATTAAGCAAACTCATGCCTTTTTTCGCTTCTCTTATTTCAGAAAAATTTTTGCCTACACTATTTATTTTTAGAACCTTCATTAAAAAATCTCCTTTTTTTAATACAAAAAAGGAACACAAAATTTTTTGCCGTTAATTACTAATTCTGTAAAGATTTTATAAGCTCTGCAATTGTATTCTCCTGAGCGGTAATTTCATCAATACGCAAGTTCGTTTGTTCTATAAGCTCTTTTGGAGCGTTAGCGGCAAAATTCGGATTACTCATACGGCCCGAAAGAGACTTTTTCTCGCTCAAAAGCTTGTCTAATTTCTTCCGCTGGCGTGAAATTTCTTCATTCAAATCAATCAGGTCCGCTAACGGAATAACAATTTTGGAAGCTGACACTACCGCTGCGGCTGATTTTGGCGGTAAAGGTTCATTGTTTCCGGCATAAGTAATTCCTTCAACCTTTGCAAGACGCTTAACATAAGATTCTATCGCCTCAAAAACCGGTTTTTCAGCTTTTGCCGCACGGATTTCAATATTAACTTTCGCTCCCGCCGGAATGTTGAAGCTCTGGCGGATGTTTCGGAGCGACTTAACGGTCTCAAATCCAAACTCCATTTGTTTTGCTTCATGCGCAAAAGCCAATGTCTTGTCATACTGCGGAAATTCTGCAATAATCAGCGCACTGCCCATACCCGAAAGCTGCCGGATTTCCTCCGTAATATACGGCATAATCGGGTGCAGCATTCTCAAAGCCATATCCAGAACATATTGCAAAACCCGCTGTGTATTAAGTTTTTGCGCTTCATCCGCAAGCTGGATTTTCGCAATTTCAACATACCGGTCGCAGTAAGAATTCCAGAAAAAATCGTACAGAACATGCGCTGTTTCGCCAATCCTGAAATCTTTTATATTTCCGTTAACTTCTTTTACAACCGTATTCAATTTATCTAAAATCCACTTATCCGCAATTGTAAGGCTTTCAGCGTCAACCGGCTTATTGTCCGCGCCTTCAAGGTTCATCAGCACGAAGCGCGAGGCATTCCAGATTTTGTTGGCGAAATTCCGTCCGTACTCAAACCTTTCATCGCTAATTTTAATATCCTGCCCTCCGTATGTGCAAAGCGATGTAAGCGTAAACCGCACTGCATCGCAGCCGTATTTATCAATTAAAACAACAGGGTCAAGGGTATTGCCTCCGGATTTTGACATTTTCCGGCCTTTTTCATCGCGGATTAACCCGTGAATATACACGGTTGAAAACGGCGCCTTGCCCGTAAACTCCAACCCCATAACAATCATTCTGGCTACCCAGAAAAAAATTATATCAAAACCGGTTACGAGCGTTGTTGTCGGGTAGAACTTCTTATAATCTCCGCTTTCCTTATCCGGGAAGCCCATAGTTGAAAACGGCCACAAAGCGGACGAAAACCATGTATCAAGCACATCGCTGTCCTGTTCGTAATTTTCAGGGTCAGGGTTTTCTTTTGCAACGACCATTTCACCGGTAACTTTATGATAATACGCCGGAATTTGGTGTCCCCACCATAATTGGCGTGAAATACACCAGTCGCGGATATTTTCCATCCAGCCAAGATAATTTTTTGTCCAGCGTTCGGGAACAAACTTAATCCTGCCGTCATTCACCGCCGCAATCGCTTCCTTAGCAAGCGGTTCCATCTTTACAAACCACTGTTCGGACAAAAGCGGTTCAATTGTCGTGTGACATCTCTGGCACTGCCCGACATTATGCTCGTGTTCTCTGGTACGCAGCAGGAAGTTGTTATACTCGAGCATTCCGACAATTTTCTTACGCGCATCATACCTGTCCAGCCCGTGAAACTCCGCCGGAACCTCCCCGCAAGCCTTCATCCTGCCTTCTTCATCAATAACCCAAATCGGATTAAGATTGTGGCGTCTGCCCACTTCAAAGTCATTCGGGTCATGCGCGGGCGTAATTTTCAACGCGCCGGTTCCGAAACTTTTATCAACATAATCGTCTGCAATAATCGGAATTTCTCTGCCGGAAAGCGGGATAATAACTTTCTTACCGATTAAATCTTTATATTTAAAATCATTCGGATTAACAGCGATTGCCGCATCGCCGAACATTGTTTCCGGCCGCGTTGTGGCAATAATTATTGCGCCGGCTTCCCCTCTAAACGGGTACGAAATTTCCCACAAATGCCCCGCCTGTGTTTCGTAATCCGTTTCCACATCAGAAATAGCGCTCTGACAGCGCGGACACCAGTTTACAATATACGCGCCTTTGTATATCAGGCCTTTTTCATACAGTTTTACAAAAACTTCTTTCACTGCTTTTGAACAGCCTTCATCAAGCGTAAAACGTTCCCTTGTACGGTCAAAAGAAGCGCCCAGACGCTTGCACTGGTCTAAAATCGCCGATTTATGCAGATTTGTCCACTCCCATGTTTTCTCCAGGAACTTCTCCCGTCCTAAATCGTAACGGGATAAGCCTTCTTCACGAAGCTTTTTTTCAACGACATTTTGCGTTGCAATTCCGGCATGGTCAGTTCCGGGAAGCCATAAAGCCTCGTAACCCGCCATTCTGTGATACCGGATTAAAATATCCTGCAAAGTTTCGTCCAGCGCATGACCCATGTGAAGCACACCCGTAACGTTCGGCGGCGGAATTACTATTGAATAAGCCGGCTTTTTGCTCTTTGCATCCGCAATAAAAAATTTACCGTCTTCCCAAAATTTATAAACCTTTTCTTCGGCTGCTGCCGCATCGTAAACTGTTGGTAAATCGTTAACCTTAGTCATTATGGTTGTCTCCTGTGTTTATAGGATACCACAAAAAAAGTTTTAATATATAATGCAAAATATGAGAATTATAACGGCCTTTATGGTGATTTTTTTATTAACGGCGAACATTGCCCGGTGCGAAGAAAAAATCTCGTTTGAGAAAATCCGGGAGTACTTAGACAGACCTTACGTAGGCATGAACTACCATGACGCTTTGCGCGCAGACCGTCCGTTTGCACTGGTGTTTGCCGACCCGAAAGACATATTTTCGATTTTAAGGTTCGCGCCGGCGGGCGAAATGCTCGTTAAAGAGTTCGACGGAAAATATAACGCAGCAATTCTAAGCGTCAAAGATGATTACAATAAAAGGCTTGCGGAAGCTTTTCACGCTAAAAGACTTCCGGCGCTCTACCTTATTGACACAAAGACACAGACTTATATGGCTGTAAATTCAAGAGACTACACCCCGAATAAACTGCGCATAATCCTGAACGACTATCTGTCCGAATGCTCATCTGAGGAGGATTAAGGAAAGTTTTTAGTTGAAAGGTTGAATGGTTAGATTACCCTCCCCTTGAGGGAGGGTCGAAATCTTTGCGGCAGCAGGCGCGAGCGAAGCGAACGCATTTGCCGCAGATTTCGGGGTGGGGTAGTTTAGAAATTCAGGTGAGGTGGCGCAAAGTCGAATAAAACTTGTGTAGAGTACATGTCGTGCCTATGCCCCCTCACCCCAAACACTAAGCTCAACCTGCGGTTTCTAAGTGTTTGCACCCTCTCCCGCAGGTAGAGGGTTAACATACCGGTCTCTGCTAACTACACTGCGTTGGCTATGATTTCCATCTCCTCAATGGAAGCGTAAACCGCATGACATCCGCAGTCTACATACAAAATCTGTCCGGTTGTTCCGGTTGACAGGTCGGAAGCTAAGTATAAACCGGCTTTGCCCACGTCTTCCAGCGAAACATTTCTGTGCAGCGGCGACTTTGCAACAGCAGCCTTGAGCATTTTGTCAAACCCTGAAATACCTTTTGCGGCAAGAGTTTTAACAGCGCCTGCGGATATACAGTTAACTCTGATGCCTTTTTTGCCCAAATCAGCGGCAAGGTATCTCATACTTGATTCCAGCGTGGCTTTGGCAACTCCCATTACATTGTAATTTGCCACAACATACTGGGAACCCAGATAAGTTAAGGCAAATATCGAACCGCCTTCATTCATAACAGGTTCCGCATAACGCGCAATGGATACCAGCGAATAAGCGCTGACGCCCAGCGCCAAATCCCAGCCCGCACGGGAAGTATCAATAAATCTTCCCTGTAAATCTTCTTTTCCCGCAAACGCAACCGCGTGAACAACAAAATCCAATTTGCCGTAAACTTTTTCGCATTCTTTAAACACAGCGGCAATTTCATCTTCTTTGGTAACGTCACAGCTCATAATAATTTTAGCATTCATAGCTTCGGCCAGCGGCCTTACACGGCTTTCCATAACCTCGCCGGCATAAGTGAAAGCAATTTCCGCCCCCTGTTCGTGCAGCTGCTGTGCAATCGCATAAGCAATTCCTCTGTGGTTAGAAACCCCGAAAATTATTCCTTTTTTACCTTCCATTAATTTCATAATGCGCTCCTCTTTTTTTCTATAAATAAATTTTAACATAAAAAATTGCAAAGTAAATCAGGTGAATAAGTGAATAGTAAACAGGAAAGAGGGAACCGTTGAATTCCTCTCCTTACAGGAGAGGAAGAATTTCTAAACTCAACCTACGGTTTCGCTAAGTGTTTGTACTCTCTCCCGTATGGAGAGAGTAAGCAGGTAAGAAAGCAATAAAAAATGAACACTCCCCTCTCCCTCTGGGAGGAAAGTGTTAACTTTTTATTGCTTTGTCATTGCGAGGACGAATGTAATGAGGACGAAGCAATCCAGTCAAAACCGTTGAATTTACTGGATTGCCGCGTCGGGCTTACGCCCTCCTCGCCATGACGAAACAATGCAAAGTTAACAATGCCCCCACAAGGGGAGGGTAAACCATTCAACCCTTCAACTGTTCAACCTTTCAACTCTATTTCCTATTCACTCCTATTTACTATTTACTAACCACTATTCACTAATTTTATGTTAAAATCGAACTATGAATGAAAAACGTATTTTAATAGTTGATGACGATGACGAAATCAGGGAACTGCTTGAGTTTGATGTTGCGCAGAGCGGGTACTTTGTTGATACCGCAAAAGACGGCATGGAAGGCCTGCACAAGGCACTGAACAACGCTTACGATTTAATTCTGCTCGATGTAATGATGCCGAAAATGAACGGTTTTGACGTGTGCAAAAACATTCGGAAAGCAAAGCTTGCCATCCCGATTTTAATGCTTACCGCAAAAGGCACCATTGACGACAAAACCGAAGGTTTTGACTGCGGCGCGGACGATTACCTCGTAAAACCGTTTGATATTCAGGAAGTTCTTCTGCGTATCCGCGTGCTGCTCAGGCGCAACAGCTTTGAAGATAAAACTTCATTATCGGATGAAGTCCTGAAAGCCGGTGATATTCAAATTTTTCCCGAAACCCTCGAATGCATTATTGTCAACAAAAGAATTAAGCTGACTCCGACCGAATTTGAGATTTTGTATTGCTTAATGCAGCATTTTAACAACCCCGTAACGCTTGCAGCCCTTTTGGACGAAGTTTGGGGTTACGACAGCAGTGAAGATGTGCGGATGCTGCGCGTTCACGTGGGAGGCCTGAGAAACAAAATTGAACCGGATACAAAAAATCCTAAATATCTTCACACGGTTACAAATGTCGGCTACAAGCTGACGCCGTTCGCCAATGGCTGATAAGCGGAGAAAATTATGCTGCAATGGCTGAAAAAACGTAAAAAAATCGTAGAACAAATCGGTATAGTATTCTTGTTTGCCGTGCTTATTCCGATGAGCGTGAGCGGTTTTATCATCAATAACATAAACCAGCAGTCTATGCGTTACCAGCTTCGTGAATCCGCCGTGCTGATTGCAAACATGGTCTCC
This sequence comes from Heliobacteriaceae bacterium, assembly GCA_031265495.1. Lineage (GTDB taxonomy): Bacteria > Cyanobacteriota > Vampirovibrionia > Gastranaerophilales > Gastranaerophilaceae > UBA947. The sequence continues at coordinate 36,694 of JAISCP010000021.1, forward strand.
GATGAAGTGGAATTCTTTATTAAAACCGCCGGACAGGATTTGGAAGAACTTCCTAAAGACGAACTTTTCCGTTCGCTCAAGGATGAAAAGCGCCAAATCTATATTCTGTCGGGAAACGGCAAGCTCCTTGCCGCACACAATTACAAAGAACAAGACTTCCAAAAAACAATATCGTATCTTCCGAAAAAACTCAAAAAAAATACTCCCGTAATCTTTGGCCGTGTAAAAAACCAGCCGCTGGTTTATGTAAACAAAGATAAGCCGGATATTACAATTATTGTGAATACAACCGCGCCTGTTTCCCGCAGAGCAATCGACCACAACAGCTTTAAGATTATTTTGTCGGTTCTTGCGGCGACTTTTACCATTATATTTATTGTTGCGCTATACATTTACTACCTGTATATCAACATCCGGCAGCTCTTTAAAGGGATAATCGCAATTTCCAAAGGCAACTACAGCAGGCAGATAAGACTTTTGATAACAGCATTCACGCCTCATGAAATTGTTTTTCTTGCAATGGAATTCAACCGCATGGCAAGCGAAATCCAGAAAGCAGACAGGAAATTAAAAGAAAATAACGATGAACTCAAGCGTCTGGACGAGTTCCGCTCAAACCTCATTGACACCGTAAGTCATGAATTGCGTACGCCGCTGACCAGTATTCAGGGCTATGCATCGCGTCTTATGCGGCAGGATATTCAAATCGACGACGAGACCCGCCTGAAATCTTTGAGGATAATTAAAGAGCAGTCGGAAATTCTCAAACACCTGATTGACGACCTGTTAACTATTCCCGATATTGAAGGAATGCGCCTCCGGACGGTAATCGAACCCGTATGGCTGCCGCAAGCCCTTGAGGAGTCTGTATTACTGGTTAAAAATAAAGAAAACAAAGAAATTATTTTTAATATAAGCAAAGATTTCCCTCAAATCAGCGCGGATAAAGGGCGTCTGGTGCAGGTGCTCGTGAACCTTCTGGAAAATGCCGTCAAATACGCAAATTCCGGCAGCAAAATCACTGTTGACGCAGCAGTGCAAAAGAAATTCGCAAAGATTTTTATCAAAAACGAATGTGAAGTTATTCCGCCTAAAACATTAAAAAAGCTTTTCGATAAATTCATACGGCTTGACAATAACACCACAAGAACCACACGCGGCACAGGTTTGGGACTGTTTATAGTGAAGGGCTTAATCGAGGCTATGAACGGAAAAATTTCGTTGTCATCCGGCAAAAACTGCGGTTTTTGCGTTGAAATCAAACTTCCGCCGGCAAAGGTGAAAGTATGATGTTACGGGCAATAGAACTTGCAAAAAAAGCGCACGGTGAAATTCCGGTCGGTGCGGTAATTGTACAGGACGGAAAAATAATCGCATCCGCCTGCAACAGAAAAGAGGAATTGAATGACGTAAGCGCGCATGCAGAAATTCTGGCAATCCGTGAGGCGGAACGCATACTCGGCAGGTGGCGGCTTGAAGACTGCACAATGTACGTAACCCTTGAACCCTGCCCCATGTGCGCTTGGGCAATTATTAACGCCCGGTTAAAAGCCGTTTATTTTGGTTCTTATGATGCAAACTACGGGGCTTTAGGCTCTGCAATTGATTTACGTCCGCTTATAAATTCAAAACTTCAGGTCTGCGGCGGGATTATGGAGGATGAGTGCAATGAAATTCTGGACGATTATTTTGCAAAAAAAAGGTTAACCCTCTCCCTGCGGGAGAGGGTGCAAACACTTAGTGAAACCGAAGGTTGAGCTTAGTGTTTGGGGTGAGGGGGCAGGCATAGGCAGGACATGTACTCTGCACAAGTTTTATTCGGTTCTGCGCCACCTCACCTGAATTTCTAAATTCACACTTTGTGTTCATTAAGAAATTCATCCTCTCCTGTAAGGAGAGGTCGTTAACCTTTCAACTAATTTAGCTATACCTCTTAATTTCCTAATCACTTAGCCGCCTTCTCCCGCCGCGTCATTGCGAGCGACCAACGGGAGCGCGGCAATCCAGTAAATTCACTGTTTTGACTGGATTGCTTCGTTGCTTGCTGTGCAAGCTCCTCGCAATGACGTTATCAATAAAACCCTCCATTAGAGACTAGCGCCTATTTCAACCTTTCAACCCTTCAACTAATTTAAACAAAAGACCGGTAATACCGGTCTTAAAATTGTGAGTAAATGTTTATTTATAAGTTTTAACTGAATAGTTTTTCAAATTCCGCGAATTCGGACGACCCGAACAATGCTTCTGCGCGGCCTGCCGTAATCGCATCATCAATTGTACCTTCCGCGCCTTTAACAATCTTAGCCACAGAAGCCACCTTTAACGGCGTAAAATATCTGCTGACATCCACTCCCTCAGGCAGCAAAGACGCTAATTCTCTGCACTGCGCAATATCTTCCGCGTGAAAAGATTTTGCAACAGCGGTTCTGCCTTGAATTTCCAGACCGGCAAGCGCATTTGCTTCGGTTTCTTCTTTCAAATGCACCTGCGGCGTTTCGATTCCTTTTTCCTCTTTTGTTTCTTTTGCTTCCGCCGGTTTAATCCCTAATTTACCCGGCGCAACACTTTTGTTAAATTTTCCGTTGATTCCTTCAAATGCCATTTTTTCCATTCTCCATGTTTTACTCACATAATATATATCGGCATTTTTTTAATAAACTTTAATGATTTATCTAATTTTAGGGTTATTTTGTTACAAAAATTAACAAAAGACCGGCATGTCTTTGAAATTGTAGGCGCTTGACAAATTGTACACTTTAGCTTACAATGTGTGTATGAAAGAAATCGTATATTTCAAACTTGAAAATGGCAAAGAACCGGTTGATGAATGGATAAGTTCTCTTGATATAAGAACCCAATCAAGAATTTATTCAAGACTTGAAAGAATATCGCAAGGTAATTACGGCGATGTCAAAAAGCTTACAAACAGTGAATTATCTGAAATTAGGCTTGCTTTGGGCAAAGGATACAGAATATATTATGCAGAGGTTGAAAATATAATTATTTTACTTATCAATGCCGGTGATAAATCCACTCAAATATCCGATATTAAAAAAGCGAATAAATATTTTATATTATGGAAGGAACAAAGCAATGAATAAATACCAGAGTAATAAATCATTTGAAGAACATATAACAGAATTTTTGCAGCAACCCGGAGTTATACCGGAATTTTTGAATGTTGCTCTTGAAGATTACGTAAAAGACGGTGATTTTAATTCTTTTTATAAATCTCTTGAATACGTTGTTAAAGCCCGCGAGGGTGTTACCGGGCTTGCTAAAAAGACAAAGCTGAGCCGGACTACGTTGTATGACATATTTAACAATAAAAAAGAGCCGAAAGTTATAACCCTTGCAAAAATCTTAGATGAATTGGGATTAAAACTTCAGGTAGCTTAAAAATCGTTACAGAAATTAACAAAAGACCGGCATGCCGGTCTTTGAGTCTGTGAGTTAATGGTTGTTTAAAATTTATGCAAAATATGCATCTGGCGGAAAACCGCCTTGTTTATAAAGGTTTATAACATTTTTTGTTGCACCATGAAGTCCGCCCGGTTTAAATGCTTCCGGCTCCTTATAATTAGCAAGTATGCCTACTTGTACAGCCTTGTGTCTTTTTTCAGTAACCAGTTCGTTCATTCTTTCTGTTAATTTATCTAAAGTATTAAAATATGGAAGCTGTGCAATTCTTGTCTCTACGGTTTGTTGCGGGTTTGTATGAAGAGTTACTATTCCTTCATATGGTGAAGTATTTTCTGTTGTTACTTCCGGAGCCGGCTTTTGCTTGAAGTCGACAGTTGACGCAGTTGTTTCCACAGTTGTAGTCTTAGATGCAGCATCGTATTTTAATCCTGTTATAGTAATAGGTGTAATAGGTGGGATCTCTGGTGCCATAATTCCATTCTCCTTTATTTTACTCTTTTTCTCTTAATTCATTTCCAAAAAAATGATTTTCATACTTATATAAAGTATTTTCATATCTAAAAATTGCGTAATCCATATATATTACTTGCATATTTTGTTACAAAAATTAACATTTGAAGATGTCATGACAACCGTTCGCATCTCTGAATTAACGGCGCTTTTCAACCTAAATAAACACAGCTTTTTGAATTTTGAACATTATACCTTTGACCAATTTTGTAATAGAAAATAATTTGGTAATATAAACGTGAAGAGGTTGGAGTCATTATGAAAAACAAGAAATTAACAGAAAGAGAACGTGAAGTACTGGAGCTTCTGGCAGAGAACCAAACTAACCAGGATATAGCCCAAAAGTTGATTATAACAAGCCATACCGTAAAAGCCCACGTCAGCTCTATACTGAGAAAATTAGAAGTTAAAAACCGCATGGCAGCGGTTCTTCTGATAAACGGGATAAATACTAAGAATACATCGATTAATCCTCATCGAGACTTAATACCGCCATAAAAGCTTCCTGCGGTACTTCTACGCGTCCTATGGATTTCATGCGCTTTTTGCCTTTTTTCTGTTTTTCAAGAAGTTTGCGCTTGCGGGAAATATCTCCGCCGTAACACTTATCCAAAACATTTTTACGCATAGCTTTAATATTTGTACGTGCTATTACGCGGCCGCCGATTGCCGCCTGAATAGGAACTTCAAACATCTGGCGCGGAATAATATCCTTTAATTTCGCCGTTAACTTCTGTCCGATATGGTAAGCGCTGTCATTATGGCAGATTACCGAAAGCGCATCGACCACTTCATTTGCAAGCAGTATATCTAATTTTACGAGGTTTGAGCGTTTATAATCATGGAATTCATAATCCATGCTTGCATAACCTTTGGAGCGTGATTTCAACTGGTCGTAAAAATCAGTAATAACCTCACTCAGCGGAATTTCATACTCCAAACTTGCGCGGATTTTATCAAGGTAAGACATATTGACAAAAATTCCCCGCTTTGTCTGCGCTAAATCCATTAAAGTACCTACATAATCGTTCGGGGTTATAATCGAAACTTTTACATAAGGCTCCTCAATATAATCCCGGACATTTGCGGGCGGAAGGTTTGCAGGGTTATCAATTTCAACTGTTTCGCCGTTTGTTTTACAGACTTTGTAAATTACGGAAGGCGCCGTTGTGACAAGAGACAAGTCGTATTCGCGTTCAAGGCGTTCCTGAGCAATTTCCATGTGAAGCATTCCCAAAAACCCGCAGCGAAACCCAAAACCCAGTGCAGAGGAGGTTTCAGGTTCAAAGGTAATACTGCTGTCGTTGAGTTTTAATTTTTCCAGCGCTTCTTTTAAATCATGATATTCATCATTATCAACCGGGTACATGCCGGAAAACACCATCGGTAACGCTTCTTTGTAACCCGGCAGCGGTTCTTTCGCGGGTTTGTCCGCGCTTGTGATTGTGTCGCCCACAAAGCGCGTTAATTCTTTAATAGAGCCGGCAAAATATCCCACATCCCCGCAAACAAGCTCGTCCGCCTGAACACGATTAGGAGTAAGATAACCCAGCTCCACTACTTCATAGTCTTTACCAGACGCCATAAATTTAACCTTATCGCCTGTTTTCATTTTGCCGTCAACAATTTTGAAAAAACAGAGCGTTCCCAAATACTGGTCATAGGCGCTGTCGAAAACAAGCGCCCGAAGCGGTTTATCCGAAGTATCCTCCGGCGGCGGAATAAAATCCACAACAGCCTCGAGAACTTCCTCAATGCCAATTCCCGCCTTTGCGCTTACCGGAATAGCCATAGAGGCATCAATACCGAGAATTTCCTCAATTTCTCCGCGTACGCGCTCAACATCAGCGGAAGGCAGGTCTATTTTGTTAATTACCGGAATGATTTCGAGATTCTGCTCAACGGCAAGGTAGACGTTCGCAAGCGTCTGCGCCTCAACTCCCTGTGTGGAATCAACAATCAGCAAAGCGCCCTCGCACGCGGCTAGCGAACGCGAAACCTCGTACGAAAAATCTACATGTCCGGGTGTGTCTATCAGGTTTAAAACATAGTTTTTATTATTTTTTGCTTTGTAATTCATCCGTGCGGCATTAAGCTTAATTGTAATCCCTCTTTCGCGCTCAATATCCATAGAATCCAAAATCTGGTTTTGCATATCGCGCCGGGCAACCGTTCCCGTATATTCAAGCAATCTGTCGGCAAGCGTTGATTTTCCGTGATCAATGTGGGCAATTATACAAAAATTCCGTACATTCTCTCTGTATTTCATAATTAGTATTATATAACAAAATCAACAGAATATCCCAAATTCCGCTTTGCCGCTGCGTACAAAGTTGTGTTAAGTTTTTTAATGGTAATATAGCGGAACCTTGTAAATTTAATGTTTCTATAATAGCTTTAAGAAATCATGAAGTGCGCAGTTTTATTTTTAATATTCAACAGGCTTGACAAGGCCAAAGCGGTTTTTGCCGAGATTAAAAAAGCCAAGCCGCCCAAACTGTATATTGCCTCTGACGGCGCACGCGCAAATATTAAAGGCGAAAAAGAAGCAGTAGAAAACATACGCAGACAGGTTTTAGACAATATTGACTGGGGCTGCGATGTAAAAACTCTTTTCCGCAATGAAAATCTGGGCTGCGGAATAGCCGTATCAGAAGCTGTTACGTGGTTTTTTGAACATGAGGAGCAAGGAATAATCCTTGAAGACGATTGCGTACCTTCACAGACTTTTTTCACATTCTGCGATGAACTTTTAGACAAATATAAAGACAACAAAGAGATTTGGACAATAGCCGGCGCTAATCCCGCCGGTGAAACAGAAAGCAAATACTCTTATATATTTTCAAAAATTTTCGCAGGCTGGGGCTGGGCAGCATGGGCAGACCGCTGGCAGCATTATTCGTATAATTTAACAGGGTATGATGAAAGTTTTATTGATGAGTTTAGCAGCAAACCGCATATAAGAAAATTTTATAAGAAAAAATTTCAAGCTTTCAATTATCCCGGACACTTTAACAACTGGGACTGGCAGGCTCAATTCATGGTAATGCGCAGCAAAGGATTAAACATACATCCGGTTAAAAACTTGGTAACAAATATAGGAGAGGACGGCTATCATTGTCAGAGAAGTAAAAATCATCCTTTATTAAACAAAAAACATTACGATTTAGAAACCGTTATTCACCCGCCGCAAGTTATCTGTGACGACAAATATACCGATTTTTTGATAAAACTGCACTGCGGCAGCGGGAACAGGCTGCTGAAATTCCTGTGCTGGTTCATTCCGGGCAAAAGCCTGCGGTATAAACTAAGAAGAGCAGGCTGACACGGGCCCAAAACACTGTGCTCTACCCGAGATTTATTCGGTTTTGCGCCATCTCACCTGAATTTCTAAACTACCCCACCCCGAAATCTGCGGCAAATGCGTTCGCTTCGCTTGCGCCTGCTGCCGCAAAGATTTCGACCCTCCCTCAAGGGGAGGGTAATCTAACCCTTCAACCTTTCAACCCTATTTACTATTTACTAGGGCGTGTCGACATTGAATATAAAAACATAATGCTGAGCGTCACGTCATCCTGAACTTGTTTCAGGATCTGACACATGACAAATCAAACTATCTTCTCAATTTTATTTCAGCATCTGTACGGGGGAGAAAACTTTACAGAAATTGTATATTTTTATCGGTGGCCAGATCCTGAAACAAGTTCAGGATGACAAAGAGGCTGTTCCCTCTTTCCTATTTACTATTTACTAATTTCATTACAAAAGGGAATTGATAATTTTTTTTTTTGTAAGATTATGTTATTATTAATTTTATTCGGAGGAACAACAAAAGAATGAGAAACATTATGAGAAAAAGTTTTATATTTTTGAATGCATTTATAATTTTATTTGGTATTATTATTCACAACAATGTGTTTGCATACAGCCCCACTGACTTATACGACAATGTCTGGCGTCTTATTAATACAAAATTTGTAGACCAGACCAACAATTCACAAGACTGGAGCAAATGGCGCCATAAATATGATAAACGAATTCAAACGAACGAAGACGCCTATGTGGCGATTAACACAATGATTGCAAGCCTGAATGACCCTTATACAAAGTTTCTTGACCCGAAAGAATTCGCTGACGAAACAAATTCTATTAAGGGTTCGTTAAAGGGCATTGGTATTCAGATAGGCGTTAAAGACGGCAAGTTAATGGTTATTGCGCCAATTGAAGACACACCGGCGGAAAAAGCAGGCTTAATTGCGGATGATGAAATCCTTGAAATTGACAGCGAAAGCACAAAAGGGATTACTGTGGACAAGGCGGCGGACAAAATTCGCGGCAAAGAAGGCACTCAGGTAACTCTCTTAATCAAACGCAAAGATACGGAGCCAAAATATTACACCATTACCCGCGCGGAAATAGAAATTAAATCAATTTCCCAAAAAATGCCGATTGAAGTTTCTCTTCCTGACGGCATTGCTTATATAAGATTAAGTTCGTTCATAAGCCGTAATGCGGCAAAAGAATTCAGCGACATTTTAAACCGGACAAAGGACAAAAAAGGCTATATTATAGACCTTCGTTCAAATCCGGGCGGGCTTTTAACAAACGCCATTTATATTTCGGACATGTTTCTTGACGGCGGAACCATAGTAAGCACGGTAGACCGGGAGGGTTACAAGGAAACCCAGAGGGCAACGCGCGGGGCTTTAACAAAAAAACCCGTTGTTGTATTAATCAATAAAGGTTCGGCGTCCGCAAGCGAAATCTTCTCGGGCGCAATGAAAGACAACAACCGGGCGGTAATTGTGGGTGAACAGTCTTTTGGCAAAGGTTTGGTTCAGGAGATTAACAGGCTTCCGTACGAGGCGGGGATTAATATTACCATCCAAAAATACTTAACTCCAAACGGCACGGATATTAACAAAAAAGGGATTACGCCCAATATTGTAGTGGAGCTGACCGAAGAAAACGTCAAAAATAAAGATGATGTTCAGATGAAAAAAGCAATTGAGATATTACAGAAAACAATAAACGGACAGGCTGTCGCGGCAAATTAGTAAATAGTAAACAGGAATGAGGAAACAGTCTCTCACGCCATAACCTCTCCTGTCATGCTGATATAAGTGATTAGGTAAATAGGAATGAAGAAACAGCCTCTCACACCATAATCGCCACGTCATCCTGAACTTGTTTCAGGATCTGTCCACCGATAAAATATACAATTTCCGTAAGCTTTACTTCCCCGTACAGAAGGCAGATGCTGAAACAGCGGATTTCGGCGGGCGTGAAACGTCCATAGTGAGCAAAACCACGCTTTTGCGAACTGCCGATAATCCAAGACAAGTTCAGCATGACAGAAAGGTTGTTGCTATGTGTTTGGCAGGGCAGGTGCTGAGCATCTCTTTATTATTCCCCTCTCCATACGGGAGAGGATGAATTTCTTGATGAACACGCAGTGTGAATTTAGAAATTCAGGTGAGGGGGCAATTAAGCTTTACTGCC
>JAISCP010000073.1 GCA_031265495.1 Heliobacteriaceae bacterium
TACCTGTCTGTTCTGCTTTTTATGCCCTTTCAAGTCAATGTTAGTGTCTTCCGCCTTTTTACAGTTTTACCTTTAGCCTTTATATTCTACCCTCAATCGGCTTCCGTTAGTTGTTACCTATCTCCTTTGCTTGTTTTGTTGAACGCGCTTAACGGTTTTTCAACCTTTCAACCATTGCTTTTGCCGCTGTGCATAGCAAAAATCTTTGCAAGCGTTGACTTCAAGTCTTTACGCGCCGCAACCACATCCACCTGTCCGTATTTCAGCAGGTATTCCGCTGTCTGAAAATCAGACGGCAGTTTTTGCCGTATAGTCTGCTCTATGACGCGTCGTCCCGCAAACCCTATTCTGGCTCCCTGTTCCGCCACAATAATATCCCCGAGCATCCCGAAGCTTGCCGTAACCCCGCCGAATGTCGGCTCTGTAAGGAGATTTACATACAATAAGCCGGCTTCGTCAAGACGCGACACCGCAAGAGAAGTTTTTGCCATCTGCATTAAGCTTAGCGCGCTTTCCTGCATTCTTGCGCCGCCGGAAGAAGTAACCGCCAGAACAGGCAGTCTCAATGACACAGCCTTTTCTATTATCCGCGTCACCTTTTCTCCTACAACGCTTCCCATTGAACCGCCCATGTAGTCAAAATCCATAACCGCAGCCGCCACTTTGTGGCCTTCTATTGAAGCAATTCCGGTAACCACCGCATCATTAAGCCCCGTTTTTTCATGAGCTTTCTTTAGTCTGGCAGCATAAGACTCCGTATCCGTAAACTTCAACGGGTCAGTAGGTTTTATGCCGGCGTACAGTTCTTCAAACGAGCCTTTGTCAAACAGCAGGTCAATCCTTTTTTCCGCATTAATTCTAAAGTGGTAATTACATACAGGACAAACGTTCCGGTTAACTTCAATATCTTTTTTCAACAACTGCGTATCACAAAGAACACACTTCGTCCACAAATCGGGATTACCCTCAATTTCCGCCCGCGCCTCAAGCTCACGGCGCTGGATTTGCGCTTCTTTTCGTTTTTCAAACCAATCTTGAACTGACATATTATATCCCTATAGAGCTAACTAATACATTATAACGTAAAAATAAAAAAATCAAGCGGGCAATTAAGTGATTAGTGTTGAAAGGTTGAATAGTTGAAGGGTTGACCCTCTCCCGTATGGAGAGGCATTCAACCTTTAAACCATTCAATTTTTCAACTAAAAAGCTATCCCTCCGGCCCTCCATACATCTTCCCGTAACCCCTAGTCTCTGTTACGCTTGTTTTGGGTGAAAAACTTCCGCATGTCATCGGATATTTGAACATTCTGAAGCGCCATGTGGTATTTGCGCAAATTCCCGATACTTTCGTTTTCTTCAAGCAGGTCGCGCTGCAGGACTTTAACGCCGCTTTTTACTTTTTCAAATTCGCTCTTATGTTGTTTATTTGTAATTTTCTCTATAACTTCATCGATATTGGCGCCTCCGACCCCGTAACTTGAAGCTATCCGGGAAACGGTAGCTCCCTGCGGGAAAGTATACAGCCACTTCAAAGTGGTTTTATCGCCCTCTGAAAGCCGCAGAACACCTTTCTGGTGCGGGGTATACATAATATCAGATTTATTATGGCTGTGTCCGAGTCCGAGAGCATGGCCGATTTCGTGCAGAATTGTGTGGTAAACCTCGCCTTCATCCCCGTAATCCTTATGAACGGCTCCGTCTGTCAAGCCTATTGAAACTTCCGCTCCGTAAAGCCTGTTTGAGCCGTCAAAGTGAAACTGGCAATGCCCTAACGCTTTTCTGTCAACACGTTTCCAATCAATATTTATATTGGATTCCAGCAGAGCATTGACTTGTCTGAAAGAAACCTTTCCGCCGGAAACCGCCTGCCATTCATCCATAGCGCGTTTTACCATCTGCCTGTACTTGTAATCCTCGCCCTGTTTTGAATAAAAGTTCATCGGAGCAATATAAACTTTAAGCGGCGAAAAAGTCCAGCGCATAATTTTCCCGTTTTTCAAAGATTCAGAAACGTAAGTTTTGTATTTCATAATTTTATTGTATAATAAAATGAGCAGCTTAACAACTGACATGACTATCTTGCTCTCTCCCGCAGGGAGGGTACCGGTAACTTTTTATTGGCTCGTCATTGCGAGCGAAGCGAAGCAATCCAGTCAAAGATTAGTTGAATAGTTTAAAAACCGTTAAGCACGTTCAACAAAACAAGCCGATATTTAGACTAGGGGCTAGAAACTAGTATGAGTAAAAAACAATAAAACCCTCACCCGCCCTACGGGCCCCCTCTCCCAGAGGGAGAGGGAAGAGATATAAAAAGCAAAGCAGGCAGGTAACAACTAACGGAAGCCGATTGAGGATAGAATATAAAGGCTAAAGGTAAAACTGTAAAAAGGCGAAAGCATTAACATTGACTTGAGGCGAACATAAAAAACAAAGGAGATATTTAATATGAATATGATGCAAATGATGAAACAGGCTCAGAATATACAAAAACGGCTGAAAGACACTCAGGAAGAACTTGCCAATACGGAAATCACCGGCGAATCCGCAGGCGGCGCAGTTAAAGTGGTATGTGACGGACAGGGAAAATTTAAATCTATTAAGCTTTTACCGGAAGCGCTTAATCCTGAAAACCCGTCGTCCGTTGATGCAGAGTCTCTTGAAATGCTGGAAGATTTGATTACAACGGCAATCACGCAGGCAAGCGACAAAGCAACCGCTCAAATGGAAGAAAAAATGAAATCCGCAACAGGCGGGTTGAATATTCCCGGACTTTTTTAAGACTTAAAGGCAAACATAAAAAATGATTTATCCTAAATCAATAGCTGTTTTAATAGAACACTTTCAAAAGTTCCCTTCTATCGGACCAAAATCCGCGCAGAGAATGGCGTTTTACCTGCTGAGAATGCCTGAAAATGAAATACAGAGGTTTGCGCAGGCAATGATTGAAGCAAAAAAAAATACCCGCACTTGTGAAATTTGTTTTAATCTTTCAACTTCAAGTCCCTGTGAAATTTGCACTTCTACACGGCGTGAACGTGAAATAATCTGTGTTGTTGCGGAAACAAAAGATTTAATAGCCATTGAAAAAACTAATGAATATAAAGGGCTTTACCATGTGCTTCAGGGGTTAATTTCCCCTATGGACGGCATAGGGGCTGATGATATAAGGATAAAAGAGCTTTTAAACAGGCTTACGGACGACGCCGTAAAGGAGGTTATACTTGCGCTGAATCCGTCGGTTGAAGGCGAGGCTACCAGCCTTTACCTGAGCAAGCTGATAAAACCTTTCGGCATAAAGATTTCGCGTATTGCATTCGGGCTTCCTGCGGGGGCGGATTTGGAATATGCCGATGAGATTACCATTGCAAAAGCAATTGAAGGCAGACGGGAAATGTGATTGAGCGGTATATATATTACGCTTAAGGGTTGAGAGTGTTAACACGCCCTGGTTGTATTATTTTTTAAGAAGGCAACCATTCCCGTAACTCCTAAATTTGTCTTGCCATCCTTGTATAAGTTAAGTATAAAAGATTGACAAAATCGCACCAATAGAATAAGGTAGTAAAATGATAATATATTATTATTTTATATAATAAATTAACTAAAAGGATAAAATAATGTAGGTGACTATGAAGAAAAAAGGATTCACTCTGGCGGAAGTATTAATTACTTTGGGCATAATCGGTACTGTTGCAGCAATGACCATGCCCGGTTTGGTTGGGAACTATCAGAAAAAAATCCGGGTTACACAATTAAAGAAAGCCTACATTACTTGGAATAATGCTTTTAGGTTAATGCTTGCCGGTGATGGTGTAAATTACCTGAGCGATACAGCATTTGCCACAGCAGTTACCGATTCAGGTAAAAATTTATATAATGCTGCATCCAGCTATCCTGAAGCGCATACGATTTTAATGAAATATTTTAAAACAACTAAAATGGTGACCTCACCGTCAGTCGGGGATGCTTGTAATTACAAGACTATGGACGGAAGTGGTCCTTACGGTTTGAGTTGTGATTTTATAAAATTATACTTAGTTGACGGTACGAATTATCGTATTTGGTTAAATGACTTAGATAAGGATACTGACACAAATACACATGGGCACGTATTCATAGATGTAAATGGTGACAACAAACCAAATGTTATGGGTAGAGATATATTTGAATTTATTGTAGACCGAACAGGAACACTAATTCCAACTCATTCCTTAGTGTATAATGAACGTTGGTGTGGAGTCGGATGTGTCAATCATTGGAAACAACAAAAAGTTTTTTGCGGTACAGAAGGTTCTGCGGACATAACCGATGTGGGTGGTTTGGGCTGTGCGGCGCGGATTATGGAAAGTGGATGGGAAATGGATTATTAATAATTTTGTTTATGCTACAATATATCCTGAAAAACTAATATGAGGAGTATAATTATGAACAAACTTTCACCGCTGCAAACCGAGAGATTAAAATATCAGCCGAAACTTCCCGCAACGCTTGCGGACGGAATTAATAACGTAACTTTGTACGAAGGCAGTCCGACTGACTCTGTACGTGATGCGGAACAGATTAAAGAATTGTTCAAAAATACATACGGAAAACCTGTCGTAACCTTCAACAGCGGCACCGGAACAGCACCGGAACCCCGAAATGCCGGAGTAATTCTTTCCGGCGGCCAGGCTCCAGGAGGGCATAACGTTATCGCAGGGCTTTACGATGCTCTGAAAAAATCAAATTCCGAAAATAAATTATACGGATTTCTCGGCGGTCCGTCAGGAATTATCGACGGAAAATACATTGAATTTACAGCCGAACTTATTGACCGGTACAGAAACACCGGCGGATTTGATATTATCGGTTCCGGCAGAACAAAGCTCGAAACCGGAGACCAGTTTAAGAAAGCGCTTGCGCAATGTCAGAAATTGGGAATAACCGGCATAGTAATCATAGGCGGCGATGACTCAAACACAAACGCCGCAATGCTTGCCGAATGGATGACCGCAAATAACACCGGCGTTCAGGTTATAGGCTGCCCGAAAACAATCGACGGCGACCTGAAAAATGACCGGATTGAAATTTCTTTTGGTTTTGATACCGCAACCAAAACTTACGGCGAATTAATCGGGAATATTCAACGCGATGCAAATTCGGCAAAAAAATACTGGCACTTTATTAAAATTATGGGCAGAAGCGCTTCTCACGTTGCTTTAGAGGCAGCTTTGCAGACCCAGCCAAACATTACTTTGATTTCTGAAGAAGTAGCCGAAAAGAAAATGTCACTTGAACAGATAGTTAATTACATAGTAAACATTGTGGACAAACGTTCCGAGCAGGGTAAAAACTTCGGCACAATTATCGTTCCTGAGGGTTTAATCGAGTTTATTCCGGAAATGAAAACTTTAATCAGCAACCTGAATGAAATCATGCCCGAGCTTGAAAGCGACCCTGATTATGCAAATGCAACTTCCACCGGCGAACAGTTTAATGTTGTGATAAACAGGCTGAGCGATGAAAATGTACCGGTGTTTGAATCTCTGCCGGCGTCTATTAAGGCGCAGCTGCTTATGGACAGAGATGATCACGGGAATGTTCAGGTTTCCAGAATTGAAACCGAAAAACTTCTTATTGAAATGGTTCAGACTAAGCTGGAGGCAATGAACAGTCAGGGGTTATACAAGGGTAAATTCTCCGCTCAGTCTCATTTCTTTGGTTACGAAGGCAGATGTGCATTCCCGTCAAATTTTGACGCGGATTATTGCTATTCGCTGGGTTACAATGCGGCGGCGCTGATTAAAAGCGGCTTAACCGGCTATATTTCATCCGTTAAAAATCTTACCAAACCGGCTCAGGAATGGGAAGCGGGCGGGGTTCCGCTAACCATGATGATGAATGTGGAAAGACGGCACGGGCAGGATAAACCCGTAATTCAAAAAGCGCTGGTTGAACTTAACGGCCCTGTTTTCAGGCAGCTTGAAGCGAACCGTGAAGACTGGGCAATGAATGACCGTTATGTATTTCCGGGCGCAATCCAGTATTTCGGGCCGGCGGAAGTCTGCGACCTGACAACGCAAACCCTTGCGCTTGAGCAGGCAAAGTCTTTAATAAACGTATAAATCCTTACAGGAGAGCATTGGTAACTTTGCATTGATACATCATTGCCGGATTGTGACTCTCTCCCTGCGGGAGAGAGTACAAACACTTAGTGAAACCGCAGGTTAAGCTTAGTGTTTGGAGTGAGGGGGCAGGCATAGCCCGGCGCTCATGACATGTGTTCTAACTAAAATTTATTTGGTTCTACGCCCCCTCACCTGAATTTCTAAATTCACACGTTGTGTTCATTAAGAAATTCTTCCTCTCCCGTATGGAGAGGAGCAGGCTGAGCCTGCACGACAAACAAGGCGAGCTGTGCGAGCCGTAGTTTGACGGGTCAGGCATAGCGTGGCACCCAAAATACTGTACTCTACCCGAGACTTATTCAACACTTCAACTCTATTTCCTATTCACCTAATAGCCGGGCTGACGCGCTGCAATGACTTTAGCAAAAAATATTTTCACGGGTTTTAACTATATTATGTTAAAAATTTGTAATATACCAAATTACCCTGTATATAACAGGACTAATCAGTTTCTGCCCAAAAAAGCTGACGCTTTTGATTATTTTACAAAATCTAATGTTAACTTTACAGGCAGACAAGAGAATTTCCAAAATAAAATCAATGCATTTTCCGATAAACTGGAACAATATGTATTAAACGGAGAAATTAGCATTGACAATGTTACATCTGTTGTAAATGAAGAACTTAGTGAAAAAGCAGAGGTAAAACCATTCAGCGAGTTATATAAGAATATTATTGCCGCTCCGGGCACCAGAGCTTATTCTTATATTCCTATTGGTCTTAATAGAGAATCCGGCGGCATAAACGCCATACAGCCGGGAAAAACAATTTTTGTTAAACTGCCGGAAAACACCGATATTGTAGAAAAGTATAGATTTATAAGCGCTATGAGTCATGAATACACACACCTTTGCCAACACGAAGAACCCGAAAAATCTATATTTGTTCTTATCGATAAATATTTAAAATCCGCTGCAGTTGATGATAAAACAAAACTTAACACGATGCAAGCTGCACCTATTATTTTTAAAGGTATAGAATTTAACATGAATCAAGCTTTAGCTTGTTCATTACAAAAAACTGATGCTTTGCCTAAGGTTATTCCGTGCGCCTCTGAAGAAATTCTTAATCAAAAAATAAAATCCGTAACAAATATGGATACAGATAATTTTATAAAAACACTTATGGCAAGTTGTGCTGCCAATGCCGAGCAGAAATTAGGAAAAATTGACAGAAAATTTGTTAAGAATTATATTAAAGCTTGGGCAAGCAATGAGCTGGAGGCATACCAACGGGAATTAAAGGAGCTTAAAAAGCTTATGAACATTCATGAAGAAACAGATTGGGACTTGAAAATTATGCTTTACAAGAAGCTCATGGCCGCCGTAGAAAATTAATCCTCAAGTGACTGATGACCTGACTTGTAAGATTTAAGAAGTACGCCGCGTTTGGAAGTCTTTACAAATTCTACCATGGTTTCAATGTATTTGTTTGACGGAATTTCCGCCTGAATTTTCTCTACCGCCTGAGTTGTATTGTAATCTTCGGAAATCAACAGCTTAAATGCCGCATTTGTATTAACCCGTTCCTCCTGCGAAACCCCGCGCCGCTTTAATGCAATTACGTTAAGCCCGCGCGGAACCGGCGGACGGCCTTCGCCTTTTGAGTAAGGCAGAATGTCCTGGCGTGCGGCCGAAAATCCGCTTACAATCGCCATTGTACCGATACGGATGTTCTGGTGGAAAACACTCATGCCGCCTATAAACGCTCCAAAGCCTACATGAATATGTCCTGCAAGGGTTACGAGGTTCGCAAGAATTACCTCATCTTCAAGAACGCAGTTGTGCGCAACGTGAGAACCCACCATCAGCAGGCATTTACTGCCGACACGGGTGGTTAAATCGCCGCAGTTCGCGGCACGGTGAATAGTTACGTTTTCTTTGATTACTGTGTCGTCACCTATAATAACTTTCGTAGGTTCGCCCTTGTAGCCCAAATCCTGGGGTTCTGAACCTATTGTTGTAAACGGGCTTATTGTGCATCTTTCGCCGATTTCAGCGTATTCAATGTAAGCATTTGCGATTACTCTTGTTTTGCTGCCTATTTTAACGTTTTCTCCGATAACCGTGTTTGGTCCGATTACTGCGTCAGGCGCAATCTGCGCCGACGGATGAACAATTGCCGTTTTATCTATCATTACTGTATCCTCTTAATTCTGAAACGAGTTCAGAACCTTTCCTGAATTTAATTATAGTACAAATTTAAGCAAGCCTCAATTACTTTATATCTTTTTTATACCGGAGTTCTAAAAACTTTCCCGTAAGCCGCCAAATCTTTACAGGCGTATTTCGGGATGTAATCCACTCCGTATTTTTCGGCAATCTGCCTGATGTTTGAGGTTGCGGAGATTATAAAAATTTCTGTATTTTGGTATTCATTAAGGAACCTGATTTGTTTAATAAGCCATTCGCCGGCATATAACGGAGCAAAATCAGTTTCCATCTGCATGTCGGTGAGAATTATGTCATAAGGTTCGTCCATAGCGGCCGTGACGCGCTCATAACCCTGCCGTGCGGAGTTTGCAAGGGTTATGCGGCATTCTGCAAGCTCCCTCAGAGCCTGAGCATGCCAGCTTAACCAGTTAGCTGAATCGTCTGCGATAAGAATTTTTTTCATAGTAAAATTTTAGCATAAAATAGAGGGCTGGAGGAATTGAGGTATGGCTAAATTAGTTGAAAAGTTGAATGGTTAGATTGCTCTCTCCATACGGGAGAGGGCGCAAACACTTAGCGAAACCGCAGGTTGAGTTTAGTGTTTGGGGTGAGGGGGCAGTTAAGTTTGATTGCCGACTCACTTTGAATGACCACCTTGTCATGCTGAATTTATTAAATCACACCATAACCGCTACATCATTGCTGTACATGTCAAGTAATTAGTTACATGATATTCCCCTCTCCCTTTGGGAGGAGAGTGTTAACTTTTTATTGCTTTGTCATTGCGAGGACGAATGTAATGAGGACACTCTGCCGAGCAAAACGATTAATTATCGTTTTGTGAGAGGAAAATCCAGTCAAAACCGTTGAATTTACTGGATTGCCGCGTCGGGCTTACGCCCTCCTCGCAATGACGAAACAATGCAAAGTTAACAATGCC